>NZ_PDJV01000009.1 GCF_004116465.1 Arcobacter sp. F2176 | reverse complement strand
TGATTTGTCCTCCTGGCATACCCATCTCAAACATCGTTACATTTTTTAATCCACCTCTTGTTGAATACAAACCTGCTGTAAGTCCAGCTGGCCCTCCTCCGATTATCGCTAAATCTAACATCTTCTTTTTCCTTTTAGTTAATTCTTTAAAAGATAATTTTTATCCTTTAATAATATTTATCGTATTAAACACTAATATAGATTAAGTATGCAATTGATTTATTTTTTAGAATCTTTTTTTAAAGGAAATTTAATATTAGAAATAAAAAAAGGGCAAGAAAAAATCTCTTGCCCTTTTTAAAAGTATTTATTATTTATTATAATAAAGAGTTAATCTTATCAGAGAAAGCTTGTTTTGAAGCAGCACCAATCATTTGATCAACAACTTCTCCATCTTTCATGAAAATTACTGTAGGGATAGATCTAACACCATATTTAACAGCTAAATCTTGTTCTTCATCAGTATTTACTTTACAAATATTTGCTTTTCCTTCGAAATCACCAGCCAATTCGTCAATTACTGGAGCTAACATTCTACAAGGTCCACACCATGGTGCCCAAAAATCTACCATTGAGATTCCTTCTTTTACTGTTGCTTCAAAGTTATCTTGTGTCAATTCTATATATTTACCCATCAACGTTCCTTTATGTGTATTATTTCAAAAATTATACATACTTAAACTTTAAATAAACTTGTACTTTTTTGCATATAATCTTTAATAAATTATATTTTAGCTAGAATATTTGCTCTTAAATTATAATTGGAAATTTACATGGATATTAGAAAAGAGTATTTAGATTTTTTTAAAAACAAAGGACATGAAGTAATATCTTCTATGCCACTAGTCCCAGATGACCCAACGCTTCTTTTTACAAATGCAGGTATGGTTCAATTTAAAGACATATTTACAGGTGCTATTCCAGCTCCAAAAAACCCAACTGCAACATCATGTCAGTTGTGTATTAGAGCTGGTGGTAAACATAATGACTTAGAAAATGTAGGATATACAGCACGGCATCATACATTATTTGAAATGTTAGGTAACTTCTCATTTGGTGATTATTTTAAAGAAGATGCTATAACTTATGCTTGGGAATTTATTACAGTTAATCTAGCCTTACCTATTGATAAATTATGGGTAACTATACATGAAACTGATGATGAAGCTTTTAATATTTGGAAAAAACATATTGACCCTACAAGAATCAAAAGATTTGGAGATAAAGACAATTTCTGGGCTATGGGTGATACAGGTCCTTGTGGTCCTTGTAGTGAAATCTTTTATGACCAAGGTGTTGAAAACTTTGGAAGTGATGAAGACTATTTAGGTGGAGATGGTGATAGATTTTTAGAAATCTGGAACTTAGTATTTATGCAATATGAGCAAAAAAATGGTGTTAAAACTGCACTTCCTAAACCATCTATTGATACAGGAATGGGATTAGAGAGAGTTATTGCCATAAAAGAAGGGGTTTTAAATAATTTTGATTCGTCTAATTTTAAACCACTTGTAAATGAAGTAGCAAAATTAGCTAAGAAACAACCAACAAAAGAGACTATTGGTTCATATAGAGTAATTGCTGACCACTTAAGAGCTGTATCATTTATGCTTTCTCAAGGTATTTTATTTGGAAATGAGGGTCGTCCTTATGTGAATAGAAGAATTCTTAGAAGAGCTGTTAGACATGGTTATTTATTAGGACTTAGAGAAGCATTTATGTCAAAACTTGTAGATGTATTAATATCTATGATGGGTGAACACTATACAGACTTAAAAGAGCAAGCTTCATTTATAAAAGAGCAAATAATGCTTGAAGAAGAGAGATTTTTCAAAACTATTGCTTCAGGAATGACACTATTTAATGATGAATTGGTAAACACAAAAGAACTTTTCTCAGGGGAAGTTGCATTTAAACTATATGACACTTATGGATTCCCTTTAGACTTAACAGAAGATATGTTAAGAGAAAAAGGTTTAAAGGTAGATATTGAAACATTTGATAAACTTATGAATGAGCAAAAAGCTAAAGCTAAAGCTGCTTGGAAAGGTAGTGGAGATGAAGCTAGTGAGGGTGATTTTAAAGTATTACTTGAAAAATATGGAATAAATGAATTTGTTGGATATGAGAATACTTCATATAAAAGTACTATAGTTACTTTACTTGATGAAAAATTCAATGAAACTGATTCTTTAGAAAAAGGACAAACTGGTTGGATAATGCTTGATAAAACGCCATTTTATGCTACAAGTGGTGGACAAAGTGGTGATATTGGAGCTTTAGAAGATAAACAACATATTGCAATCATTGAAGAGACTTCAAAGTTTCATGGAATCAATTTATCTAAAATAAAAGTAGAAACTTCAAGTTTAAAAAAAGGTGAAGTTGTAAATGCAGTTGTAGTAAACAGATATGAAATTGCAAAACACCATAGTGCTACTCACCTTTTGCAAAGTGCCCTTAAAATGGTTTTAGGTGATACTGTTTCACAGGCTGGTTCATTAAATGATGCTTCAAGATTAAGATTTGACTTTACTTATCCAAAAGCTATGACAAATGAGCAAATAGAAGAAGTGCAAGATTTAGTTAACTCTATGATTACAAGAGGACTAAAAGGAAGTGTTGAAGAACTACCAATAGAAGAAGCTAAACAAAGAGGCGCTATTGCTATGTTTGGTGAAAAATATGGAGATATGGTTAGAGTTGTAAACTTTGACGATGTTTCTGTAGAGTTTTGTGGTGGAACACATGTGCGAAATGCCCTTGATATTGGAAGTTTTTATATTATAAAAGAATCAGGTGTAAGTGCAGGTGTGCGAAGAATAGAAGCTGTTTGTGGAGCTGCTGCTATTAAATATACTAATTCTATCATTTCTAAAATGAATGAGATAGAAAGTGAAATCAAAAACTCTGATGTAATTTCTGGTATTAAAAAACTAAAAGAACAAATAAAAACTTTAAAACAAGAAGTTACTGAAGCTCAAAGTGCCTCAACTACACCAATAGCTGAAGAGATGATTGGTGATACTAAAGTAATAGTAGACATTGTAAAAAATGGTGATATAAAAAAAATAGTTGATGATGCAAAAAATGGAAATGAGAAAGTAGCAATACTTTTAATCCAAGCAAAAGATGACAAAGTTATGCTTGTAGCTGGAAGTAAAAACACAAATATAAAAGCTGGTAATTGGATAAAAGAAATTGCTCCAATCGTAGGCGGAGGTGGAGGTGGTAGACCTGACTTCGCACAAGCTGGTGGAAAAGATGTATCAAAAGTAGATGAGGCAAAAGCAAAAGCACTAGCTTATGCAAAAGAAAATTTATAAGGCTTTAAAATGAAAGAGTTGTTTTTATCAATGCCAAATGTAATTATATTTTTACATGTAATTTCTGCTGTATTATGGGTAGGAGGAATGATAGCTATTAGATTTGCTATTCATTACTCTATGCAAAATATAGAAGAGCCTAAAATAAAATTAGCAAGAACCTTAGAAAACCTACAAAGATTTTTTAATCTAGTTATTCCTGCTATTTTAATATTATTACTTACTGCGATTATGATGATTTTAGGACTTGAATTAAAAGCAACTCCTTTATATAGCTTTGCAATGGCAAAAGAGATTATTTGGACTATTATGACTTTAATCTTTATTTATATTTATATAAAAAGAAACAAAGCTCAAAAGTATTTTGATAAGGGTGAATTAGCTCTTGCAAAAGCTACTTTAGAGCCAATAGCAAAAATATTTATACCTACAAATATCATATTGGGAGTTATTGCAATTTTTATAGGAGTTACACTAAGAGGATTTTAATCCTCTTTACTCTTTAGCTCTTTTTTGATATATTACATAATTCTTTTAGGATATATCATGAGAACTATAATCTTTTCAATTTTCTTATTATTTTTCATAACCGCTTGTTCTACAAAAAATCCTTATACTCCGACAAAACCCCTATCTACATACAAAAATACTATGACATATAATAATATAAATATTTCAGATGCTCTGCTTGCTCATTATAGACAATGGCAAGGAGTAGGATATAAATATGGTGGTCAAACTAGAAGTGGAATTGATTGTTCTTATTTAGTCTATGATGTATATAGAAAAGAACTTAGAAAAAATATTCCAAGAACTACATATTATCAGTCAATAAGTGGGAAAAGTGTCAATAAAAAAGATTTAAAAACTGGGGATTTAGTATTTTTTCTTACAAGTAAAAAAGGCTCTCGACATGTGGGAATATATCTAAGTCACGGTGATTTTATGCATGTATCAACATCAAATGGAGTTATGATATCTAGTTTATCAAATCCTTATTGGAAAGCTCACTATTGGAAAGCAAGAAGGATTTTAAATACTAATTAAAATCCTCCATACCAAAAGATATATAGCGGTATTGCTATAACAGAGACTACTGTGCTTAAAAACACAGCCAAGCTTGCCTTTTCTGGTTTAGCATTTAATAACACTGCTAGAGTTACTGTATTGCCAGCAAGTGGTACAATTGCAAAAAGAAATAAAACTTTATATAAATCTTCATTTAAAAACATAAAAAATGTTTTATCTAAATAGATAAATCCTACAATTGATAAAGGCCAAAAAATAAATTTCATAAAAAATGTTATAGAGATAAATTTCATATCGAAATTATCATCACTATTTTTTAAACCAATCAAACCCATACCAAGCATCATCATTCCTAAGATTCCATAAGCACCTTTGAATTGTGCAGTATAAGAGCTTATAGCTTGAGGTATTTCAAAACCAACTAAATTTAGTATTATTCCTAAAATAAAAGCATAAAGAATTGGTAACTTTGACATTTTCTTTAAAGCTTGAGCAACTGTAAAATTACCCTTTGCGGTTACATAAAAGCCTGTTGTACTTTCATACAATAAAGAAGTCAAAACTGTAAAAATATAAATATCTGCTAAAGAAGGAGGAAAAAATATAATTGCCAAGGGAATACCAAAATATCCAGTATTTCCAGTACCTGCTGAAAAAGCTAAGATATTTCCTGTGGGATCAGACCAAGAATTTTTAAATAAATATAGCGAGCCAAAAGCTAAAACTGAACAAAATATATATAAAAATATAGGTAAAAAAGCAACTGCAAAATTAATCTTTACACTCAAAGTTGCTGAAAAAACGACAATAGGACCTAAAATATATATTAGTAATGCAGCGATTGATTCTCTTTTTACATGAAGATATTTTGTAGATAAATATCCTAAAATAACATTGATATAAATAGGGAATACTTTTAGTAAAATTAGAAAAAATAGACTCATAGTTTCTTTACCTTCTTATTGTTAGTTTTATTTTAGTATATAAATTATGTATGAAATATGTATGATATTATCTTATAGTATAAACTTATCTAAAATATAAAGTGCTAATACGCAAACTATGTACATCTTTATTATAAATGGAAGATTTAATAAAAACACCTCTTTTGCTTCTACATTGTATCTTGATTGGATGGTCAAATTTAATCCACTAAAAGGTGAAGAAGAAACAGTAATTGCCCAAGCCATTAAAAAAGTAACTGCCAATAAAGTATGATTGAACTGAAGTAAAAAACTAGCAATAACAGCAATAGTAATAATAGGATGAATTCCTATAAAAGACAATAATATAAATCCCAATAAAGTAATAGAAGCTTCCATATAAGTAAACTGCGTAAATGGAACTGTTACATGGTATCCATTTAAAATCGTACTAACAGAAACTCCAAATAAACCAGCAACCAAAAATAGTGATATCTCCATCTTCATTTTAGGTAAATCACTTGTAATATGTTGTTTAAATAAAGAAAGTGTTTTTGTAAAATTTACTTTTATTAGTGAAATAAAAATAGTCAATAATAAAGAATAAATACTCACTAAAATAATAACTTTCAAGTTCTCTTCATAATATTTTGTAATCAAAATAAATATTACTAATAATACTGGGATATAAAGTGTTTCTAAAGAGATAGGATAACCTTGGAAACTGTCCATTTCGAACTTTTTACCAACTTCAAAATAAGTTACTATTAAAGATATAAGAGCAAGGATGATTCCACTAAAAAAGATTGTTGATTTATCAAAGTTTGGCAAATATGTTAAAGCAGCTGCAAAGGCTACGAAAAATGGTGACCAATAAGCATCCGAAGAGAAAGCTCTTGTAAGTACAACTAACTGCAATTTTGATAGTGGACCTTTTTTATACATTTTATCAGCTATTAAAATCAAAGAAGAAAGATTTATCACTGAACCAAAAAGATGCACGCCTAAATAGGTTTTAAAAAAAGAGCTTTTACCTGATTCAATTTTTGCTTTTTTTTCAAACTTTGGTGTGGCAATAAGTTTTAAAAAGGTAACTCCTATAAGTAAAGTAAGAAGGTATTGGTTTATACTCAAGGCTTTTATAAAGTTTATATCAAAGCCTTTTATATATGAAAATAAAAAGCACAATAAGCTCAAAATCAAAAGTGTAACTATAATTTTCTTTTTAGCCAATGTGATAAAAAGCAATAAAAAAGCTATCCAAGCAAAATAGCTTGCATAATTCAAAAGATTACTATCTAAGAAGTATGCAATATTTGTAAATAAAAAAGATAAAAATATCAATATTCCTGAAATACTATTTAGCAACTTCCACCCTTTTTAGAAATATTGATAAATAAATACCCGTAGCAATAAAAGTAATTCCTACAATATGATAAGGATGCAAAGACTCATTTAAAAATATGTATGCCAAGATGAAACCAAAGACTGGCATCAAGTGAATAAATTGACCAGCTTTTGTAGCTCCAACTTCATATGTCGCACTGTTCCAAAAATAAAATGACAATATAGAAGGAAAGATTGATACATACATTAAAGTAAATAATAATTTTTCATCATGCAAAAATCCATACTCAAATTTAAAACTAAATATTACACAAACTAAAAACAGTATCACAACCCCAATAAAAGTAATAATAGATAAAAACTCCAAAGGCTTTATATCTTTTGGTTTAAACTTCAAATATATAGAATATATAGCCCAAGTAATGCAAGCTAAGATAATCCATAAATCATATCTTGTAAACTCTAATTTCATTAAGGCTTCATATTCACCTTTTAATAATAAATATACAACTCCTATAGTCGATAGAAGTATTCCAAAACCTTGTATTTTTGTTATTTTTGTATTTATTAGTATTGAAGATAAGATAATAATAAAAATTGGAATTGAAGAGTTTATTAATAAAGTATTCGTAGCAGTTAAATGCTGCACTCCCAAATAAATAAAAGTATTATAAGCACTAATACCCAAAGTTCCACAAAGTAAATATAATAGTGGATTTTTTCTGAATATAGCTATTAATCTTTTGCTATTTTTAATAGTATAAGGTGAAAGTATCAACACCACAAAAAACCATCTGAAAAATGATAACTCCATGGGTGAAATATCTGTAGAAACATATCTACCTACAACAACATTTCCTGACCAAAATAAAACTGCCAAAACCAAATAAATATAATATTTCATAAATCACACTTTAAATTTTTTTATATATAGTAGTATCAAAAATGATAAAGTAGAAGTAGTAGCCATCAAAATAAATATTGGACTTAAGGTATCATCATGAAAATAACTTGCTAAAAATCCAACAAATGAGGCAATAATAAAACCAATCACTCCATATAAAGAGTTTGTTGTAGCACTTATATCCCCAAAGTCTTCAAGAACCAAAGCAATAGCATTTGCAAAAATAAATCCTAAAGCACCTACATATATCATAATGAAAAACGCAACGCTTATTATGGTATTATGTTCATTAAAAGCATATAAACCTATGGCACTTAATAACTGTAAAGATACTCCAAAACGAAGTAAGCTAAAAGTTGCATATTTTTTTAAGTAGTGCATATTTAATCTACTAAAAATAATCAAAGTAAATACATTTAATCCAAATAAAAGTGTAAAATATTTTGCATCAACTCCAAAATAATCCATATAAATAAATGATGACTTAGTAATATATACGAACATTCCAGAAAAACCAAATCCACCAGCTAAAATAAGAAGTATCGCTTTTTTATTTAAAAAAATTCGTGCATAGTTTTTAAAGATATTTTTATTTTTTGTTTTAGGCGAAGTTTCTGGTAATTTTGTTATAAAATAAATTATACAAACTGTATAAATAGCTAAAAATATAAAAATATATTTCCACGAATAAAAACTCAAAATTGTAGTTCCTATAATAGGAGCAACCATAGGTGCCACCATCATAATCATAGAGATGATAGAAAATACCCTTGCTGATTCTTTTCCATGGTAAATATCTCTAATAATAGCATTTGTATTTACAACAGCAAACCCACCACCAATAGCTTGAAAAAATCTAAAAGCCCAAAGTTCATGGATAGATGAAGCTTGTGAAATCAATAAAGAAAAAGTAATATAAATACATAAACCTGTAAATATAAAAATCTTTCTTCCATATCTATCTGATAAAGGACCACCAATCAGTTGTCCAAGAGAAAAACCTAAGAGATAAATACTTAAAGTAATTTCAACTTCATCAATAGAAGTATAAAAATAGTTTGCGATATTTTTAAAAGCTGGAAGATATACATCAATAGCAAGAGGGGTAATTGAACCCAACATTGCAAGTATAAAAACGAAACCTTTTGGTAAGTTATATTTAGTATTTTGTTTCATTTGCGTAAAATATCATAATTGAATTAAAAAGGAAGTTTATTGATAAGATTAGGTTCAAAATCACCTACAAGAGCTAAGATTCTAAAAGCTCATAATATAGAGTTCATCCAAAGTGGAGGAGAGTTTGATGAAGACACAATCACAACCCAAAATCCAAAAAGTTTCGCCTACCAAGCAACCTTAGGAAAGTTTGATGAACTATACAAAAAATATGGAGTAGAAGAGTACCCTCTCTTAGTATCAGATTCAGTAGTAACAACAAATGACTTATTACTTCGGAAAGCAAAAGATAAAAACGACGCCAAAAGAATGCTAGAACTACAAAGCGGAAACCAAACCTCAGTAATAAGCTGTATGAAATACAAAAGCAAAACCCTAGAACTAATAGACATATCCATCACAACCTACATCTTCGAAAAATTCGATGAAAAAGATATGCAAAACTACCTAGACTCAAATGAATGGATGGGAAAAGCAGGAGCCATCATGGTAGAAGGATTTTGTAAACCATATATTAAAGAAGTGATAGGATATGAAAGTACTGCGATGGGACTTTGTGTGGAGAAATTGAAGGTGTTTTTGGAGTAATGATTATCTAAAATAAATCAATTATTTTGAATAATTTGTTATCCAATGTTTAATAAAGTCCAAATCTTCTGGCTCAGATAAGCGTATCTCTTTAATTACTTGCTCTCCTGTATTATATAATTTTAATACCAGAATATTATCTGATTTTTTTTCACAACTACTAATATCTTTATAATATATTGTATTATCATAAAGAATCAATCTATCATTATATACAGTGACATAAATGGAAACATATGGTGCTATAAATATCCAAAGGAATAGAAGAATAAACGGTATAATTATAAATAAACTAAAATGAATATGTAAAGCAAAATAAAAAGTTAATAATACACCTATAAATATATATATTCCACCTATTCCTGTTGCAAGTGGATAGTTATTCTCAAATTCTACTTTATCAATATCTCTTTCTTTAGAACTTATAATTATTTTATCAACATGATTTATATTTATATTTTTTACTTTTTTAATTAAAAATGATATATCTTCACTATTATCTAATATATCAATTATTTTTTCTTTTGTCAAAGCTGATTTAGTTAAAATATCTTTTTCCAAAATTAATTTTAAATGTCTTATGTCTTCTTCTGATGAGGTATAATCTTTTAATGATTTTTTTGCAAGTTCATAAGAGTTTGAAACACCTATTTTCATTAAATCATAAATAATTCCACCTAATAAAGTTGTTGTCAAAAATTCTGTAACCATTTAATACCTTATAATTATAAAGATATTTTATCACAAGAATTCATAAAAACCCAAAACTTCATATTTTTCACGAAATCAAGGCGAAGGAGTTTTTTTGTGAAGGAGCTTACACCTAGTAAGTAACTGAGTAAAAAAACTCATTCAACGCAGAGTCCGTGAAAAAGATGGAGTTTTTATTTTACTTTATCAGCTAGTTGTTGTGGTAATAATCCTAACGACTCCTCCACCACTTTCGTATCCCCATGCACTATAAAATCATCTTCATACTCAAAACTTGTCAAGTTTACACAAACTTTCTCTTCATTTAAAAATTCTAAAATGGCACTTCCCACTCCACCTTGTTTTTGAGAGTCTGAGAAAACATACCAGTCATCATATTTTTTAGCTAACTCTTTTAAAGTATCTTTATCTAGTGGTTTTACAAATCTTAAATCTAAGATTGCAATATCTTCACTATGAAGTTTCTCTGTTTCACAGGCTCTTCCAACACCTGCTCCGTAAGCTATGAAAAGTTTATTTGAAGTTCCTTCTTTTAGAAGTTCTGCCTTACCTAATTCAAAAGGTGAAGCTTCTGCACATACTTCTTTAAAGGCACCTCGTGGATATCTAATAGCACATGGACTATTTAAAGTATATGCAAATTCAAGACCTAACTTTAATGTTTCATTACATCTAGGAGCAAATAAAACTATATTTGGAATAAATCTTAAAAATGATATATCAAAAGTACCTTGATGTGTCTCTCCATCATTTCCAACTATTCCTGCTCTATCTATTGCAAATACAACTGGCATACTTAACAAACATACATCATGAATGATTTGGTCAAATCCTCTTTGTAAAAAGGTAGAATAAATAGTAATAAAAGGTTTAAATCCCTCTTTTGCCATAGCAGCCATTGAAGTAATAGCATGTTGTTCTGCAATTGCTACATCCCAAAATCTTTCAGGAAACTTATCCATAAGTTTATCTATACCAGTTCCACTTGGCATAGCAGCTGTTACTCCAACTACATTTTCATGTTTTGTTGCTAGTTCAAGTAAAGCATCTGCAAAAACTGCAGTTGCTGATTTTGGAGCTTCTTTTTTTACAAATGCCCCATCTTCCACATTAAAAGGTCCAACTCCATGCCAACATTCATGTTGACCTTCAGCTATTTTATAACCTTTTCCTTTTACTGTATGAGCATGAACAATAACTGGTTTTTTCATAGCTTTTGCTATTTCTAAAGTCTCAAGTACTTCTTTGATATCATGTCCATCAATAGGTCCAATATAATCAACACCCATCTCTTCAAATAAAATTCCAGGAGTGATTAATTTCATAGCTTCTTCCATTCTTTTAGCTATATAAGTTGTACCTTCTGGCATATTATTTTTTATAAACTTATCAACTTTTGTTTTGAAACCTTGATAATATTTTCCAGCTAATAACTTAGATAAATACTTAGAAATAGCACCTATTGGTTTTGCTATTGACATCTCATTATCATTTAAAATGATTACCATAGGAAGTTTTAAATCACCAATTTCATTTAGTGCCTCATAAACCATCCCAGCAGTCATAGAACCATCACCAATCATAACAACTGGTACTCTATCTTCTTTTTTTAGTTTGATAGCTTTTGCTGCACCTACTGCTAGGGAAAGAGAAGTAGAGCTATGCCCTGCTACAAAATAATCAGCATCACTCTCTTTTGGTTTTGTAAAACCACTAAGGCCATTAAATTGTCTAATAGTTTCAAACTCTTCCCATCTACCAGTTATAAGTTTATGGGGATAACATTGATGAGATACATCAAATATAAAGGGATCTTTATTTGAATCAAAAACATAATGCATACCAACAGTGAGTTCAACTGCACCAAGAGTTGAAGAAAAATGTCCACCTTTTCTCGATACAACATCTATTATTCTATCTCTGATTTTTTGACTTACTTCTTCTAATTCTTTTGGCGATTTGTTTTTTATTTTCATATCTCTTCTTAATCTATTTTAATTTTTCTAACACTTCATCCAACATAGAAAATACTTTTGTATTTTGTTCATTTGTACCAATTGTAATTCTTATTGCATTTTGTCCATATCCAGTTAAATCTCTAACTATAATACCCAGTTCTAAAAGCTTTTGAGCTACTTCTTTAGAGATATATTTATCTCCCATATAAATTGCAATAAAATTTGTATATGAAGGAATATAATCAAAACCTCTTGATTTTGCATACTCTTCATATCTTTTCATCTCTTCAAAGTTTTTAGCAATACAAGTAGTTACAAACTCTTCATCTTTTAATGCTTCAATAGCTGCTGCTAGTGTTAAAGTTGTAATATTAAATGGTGCTCTTAATTTATAAAGAGTTTTTATAATATCAGCCCCAGCAATACCATATCCAACTCTCATACCACCTAAAGCATAAGCTTTTGAAAAAGTACCTAAGTAAATACAATTTGGAAATTTACTAATTAAATCTTGTGGTATTACTTTTTTATTTTCATCTTTATATGCTGCAAATTCATTATAAGCTCCATCAACTACAACTAAGGTCTCACTATCAACTTGTTCTAAAAACTCATATACATCTTTTGTATCTACAGCTTCACCTAAGGGATTATTTGGCAAACATAAAAATATAACATCAGCACCATGTTTCTTGTACAAAGCTAAAAATTGTGCTAAATCATGGGTATGAGATTCTGTTTTTATTATTTGAGAACCTGTTTGTTTACCATAAATCTCATACATAGCAAATGTTGTTTTTGCCATAAGTATTTTAGAGTCTTTTTCACATTTTGCATGTACACAAAATTCTATAATTTGATCACTTCCAGAACCAATAATAACATTAGATGAATCAACATCAAACTTTTTACCTAAAGCCTCTTTTAACTCATACATAGAATCATCTGGATAAACAAACATATTCTTTACTAACTCTTGAATTTTAGCAGTAACTTTTGGACTTGTTCCATATGGATTCTCATTTGAAGCCAATTTTATAACATCTTTTGGATCTACACCATACTCTCTAACAACTAATTCAATTGGTTTTCCAGCTTCATAAGTTGTAACATTTTCTAAAACTTCATTAAATTTCATTTATTTTCCTAAAATTAAATATCATCTATTTCTTTAACATATGAACCCAAGAACTTAATAGATTCTTTATGTTTTTTAAATATCTCTTTTACATTTTCATCATCTTTATGCCCATTGAAATCAATAAAAAAGATAGAGTCACCTTCAACAATATGTGATTTTATCTTAGTTAAATTGATTTTAGCCTTATCAAAGTCAGTTAAAAACTCCACTAAAACACCCTGTAAATTTGGTAGTTTTACTAAAATAGATGTTTTATCATTTCCACTTTGTGCATTTTCAAAGTCGCTTATTATAAAAAATCTAGTTTTATTATTGTCTTTGTCTTCAATATTTTCAAATAAGATTGGAAGATTATACAATTTTGCACCGACATGTGAACAAATAGCAGCACTATTTGGTTCGGCTAAAGCTAATTTTGCAGCTTTTGTTGTTGACTCTACTGGAATATGTTCCACCTCATCAAGTCCAAAATTTTCTAAGAATCTTCTACATTGTTCAAAGGCAATATCTTTTGAATATATCTTTTTAATATCTTTTACTTTATCACAAGTTGTTGCAAGAGTATGGTGAATATTTAAAACAACTTCAGCAATAATTTTTAGATTATAAGTGCTTAGACAATTTATTGTATCTGAGACTATTCCATTAGAAGAGTTTTCAATAGGAATAACTCCAAATCTTGCTTTTTTTGTACTAACTTCTCTAAATACACCTTTAATAGAACCAATTGAAATATATGAACTCATAGCTCCAAATCTAGCTTCGGCTGCTTGGTGAGTAAAACTTCCCTCAGGCCCTAAATATGCAATATTTTCTGGTAATTCAAAATTTCTACTTATTGCAAATATCTCTAAGAAAAATGCTTCAATCGCAGCTCTATTTAATTTACCTTTATTTAGAGTATCAAGTCTATCAATAATAGCTTTTTCTCTCTCTGGTCTATAAATAGCTCCACCGCTTTTTGCTTTTAAAAGTCCCACTTCATGAACTAAATCCATTCTTTTATTAATAAGTTCTAAAAGTTCATCATCAATTGCATCTAACTTTTTTCTTAACTCTAATAATCCAGCTTCACTCATATTTCACCTTTATTTAAAAGATTCAAAACTCCACCTATATCTTTACATATAAAATTAGGTTTATCTTTTTCATCTAAAGTAGATAGTATCTCTTCTTCACTTTTTATTTTTCCACTTAATACCAAACAAGAACTCATACCCAAATTTTGAGCTCCTATTAAATCACCTATCATATCATCAGAGACTATCATTATATCTTTAAAATCTACATTAATAATATTTTTAGCACTTTGAAAAAACCCAATAGAAGGTTTTCCAACTACCTTATAGTCTTTATTAGTGGCAAATTTTATCATCTTCATAATTGCCCCAACACCTGGGTATCTTCTTCCATCTTTTGAGTATATAGAAGTATCATGCATACCAATTATGCTATTTACCATTAGAGCAATTTCTATCATAGAAGCATAATCTTCATTTGTGTAATCTTTTTTAATAGAGACTATTAACTCTTTTGGATTTTCATAATCTAAAATATAACCCAAATCAACCATTGTTTTTAAAAATTCATCTGTCCCAAATGCTGCAACTGTTTTTTCATTTGTTACAGTGTTTAAGATATAAAAAGGATCAATATAATTTTTTATATTAAATCCTTTGTCATTTAAAAACTTTTTAAAATCTTCGCTTTTAAATTTAGTGTTGTTTGTAATTACAACATAAGGTATGTTTTTTTCATTTAAAGTGTCAATAAATTCTATTGCACCATTTATTGGATCTTTATTAATATCATCAATTAATGTACCTTGTACATCAATGAAATAAGCTTTATTCATTTATTTTATAAATTCCTCTTCAAGTGCAATTATATCTTCAAAAGTTTCTCTTTTTCTTATAAGTCTATCTTTACCATTTTCCACAGCAATTTCAGCAACTCTACCTCTTGTATTGTAGTTAGATGCCATCGTGAAGCAATAGGCCCCTGCAGAATAAATAGCCACTAAATCATTATGCTCAGTTTTTGGTAATTTAATATTTTTTGCAAAAAAGTCTCCACTTTCACAAATAGGTCCAACTAAATTACAATCAGATATATCAGAACTTTTATCAATAACTTCAATTTTGTGTTGAGCGTTGTATAAAGCTGGTCTAATTAAGTCATTCATAGCCCCATCAACTATCACAAATCTTTTATCACCATTTACTTTTTCATATAAAACTTTTGTAATAAAAGTTCCAGCATTTCCAACCATAAATCTACCTGGTTCACATACAACTGTTATATCAAGTCCAAACATAGTCTCTAATACTGATTGTGCATACTCATTTGTATCAATAAGTTTCTCATTATCATAAACAATACCAAGTCCTCCACCAATATCCATAAAAGATAGCTCTATTTTTATAGCTTTTAAGTTTCTAACTAAATCAGCTACAATTTTTACAGACTCTTTTATAGGGTCTAGTTGAGTTAATTGAGAACCAATATGCAAATGAATTCCAACAGGATCTAGATTATCCGAGTTTTTACATTGGATATACATTCTTTTTGCAGTATCAATATCAACTCCAAATTTATTCTCATGTAATCCAGTTGAAATATATGGATGTGTTTGAGGGTCAATGTTTGGATTAACTCTAATAGAAATTCGAGCAATTTTACCTAACTCTTTTGCAATCATCTCTACTCTATTTAATTCAGCATCACTTTCAACATTTATCATCAAAATATCTAAACTAAGAGCTTCTCTTATCTCATCATCAATCTTCCCAACCCCTGAGAAAATGATTTTATAAGGAGCAATTCCCACTTTTAAAGCACGTTTTACTTCACCAATAGATACACAATCAGCACCAGCACCAAGATTGGCAAGGTGTTTAATAACAGATAAATTTGAGTTTGCTTTAACAGCATATGCAACCAATGATTTTCTGGCTTTAAAAGCATCTTTTAATTCATTATATTGACTTGTAATATAATCAAAATCATACACATAATAAGGTGTTTTATATTTGTTTGCTAATTCTTTAAAATTAATATTCATTTCATTCCTATGTTTTCTAAAATCTTAAATCTAAATTCCAAGAATTTAAATCAAAAACTTTTATACTAAAGATAAGTAGTTAGAAAGTGTGAGATTTTGAGTGAAGTTCAAGGCGAAAAACAAATTTTAGGCAGGAGCTTACATTAGTAAGTGAGTGTCTAAAATTTGTTTGACAACGCAGAAATTCGCCAAAAGCTTACGCTTTATGACTATTTATCAGTTCCGTTCCATGCTATGGTTGGACGACCCTCTTCATTGAACTCAACCGCTGGCATACCCATGATATTATAACCACAATCCACATAATGGATTTCTCCAGTAACTGCACTTGATAAATCAGATAACAAATACATCCCAGAGTTTCCAACTTCATCAGTTGTTACATTCTTTTTAAGTGGTGAGTGTGCTTCGTTCCATTTTAACATAAATCTAAAATCACTAATTCCAGCTGCTGCTAAAGTTTTAATAGGTCCTGCGCTAATTGCATTTACTCTAATTCCATCTTTTCCTAAATCTTCTGCAAGATATTTTGTAGTCATCTCTAAAGCTGCTTTTGCGATACCCATAAGATTATAGTTTGGAATATACTTTGCTCCACCATAATATGTAAGTGTAAGAATAGAAGAGTTTTCACTCATTAATGGTTTTAACTCTCTTGTAACTTCAATAAGTGAGTAAACAGATACATCCATAGCCACATCAAAAGCCGATTTTGTAATATCATAAAATCTCCCAGATAATCCCTCTTTTGGAGCAAAGGCAATTGAATGAACGATAAAATCTATTTGACCTAAATCTTTTTCTAAAGACTCTTTTAATGCTTTAATCTCATCAGGATTTGATACATCACAAGGATAAACTAAATCTTCACTATCAAATTCAGCAGCGATTGGCTCAACTCTTTTTTTCAAAGAATCATTTAAATATGTGAAAGCTATCTTTGCACCTTGTGCAGCACACGCTTTTGCAATACCATAAGCAATAGACTTATTATTTGCAACACCTAAAATTACACCTTTTTTACCATTCATAATCATATTATAGTCCTTTTGTGTTTTCTAAAATTTGAACAAAATCTTCTTTTACCCAAGAAGCTGTCCCTATTAATGCCCCATCAACTCCATCAAGTGAACAAATTTGTGCAACATTTTCTACTTTTACACTTCCACCATAAAGAAGTGGTTTATCTATTTTGCTTTTTATTACACTATGAACTGATTTTATATCTTCAGTTGTAGCAGTAACTCCAGTTCCTATTGCCCAAACTGGTTCATAAGCTAAAATAAGATTTTCATAATTTGTATCAATTCCAACAAACTGATCATAAATATATTCTAAAGTTTGCTCTAGACCTTGCTCTTTTACTTCCAAAGGTTCACCAATACAATAAACTATTTTATATCCTAGTTCTTTATAAAAAGAGTATTTTTTAGCAATTTCTTCTTGAGATTCACCTAAAATATGTCTTCTTTCACTATGTCCTATTAATATAGTTTTTATATCAAATTCATCAAGTTGTTGAGTTCCTATTTCACCTGTAAAAGAACCTTTATTTACACTATAGGCATTTTGTGCCCCAATAGTTAAATTAGAACTTGTTTCATAATTATCAAAAGATGTAGCTGTTGGGAAAATAATTACTTCCACTTCTTTTTCTTTATTCAAATACTCATTTACAAAAGAGATATACTCTTTTGTACTAGCTCTTGTATGGTTTGTTTTGAAGTTTGCTGCAATAATCATATTAATCCTCTAAAAGTAAGGCTTTTACACCTGGAAGAATTTTACCTTCGATTAACTCTAGAGAAGCTCCACCACCAGTTGAGATAAATGTCATTTCATCTTCATCCCCAGTTATTCTAACCAAGTCAGCAGTATCTCCACCACCTACAACAGTTGTTGCAAAAGATTGAGCAACTGCATGGGAAACTCTTGTACTTCCTTTTGCAAATTTATCCATTTCATAAACACCCATTGGTCCATTCCAAAGAATTGTATTTGCATCATTTAATGCTAATTTAAACAGTTGTGCCGTTGCAGGTCCAATATCCAATCCAAACCAATTTTTTGGTATCTCTTGAACAGTTACAAGTTTTGCAATTGCTTCTGCATCAAAAGCTTCAGCAGCAACTACATCAACAGGCAAATAAAGTTTTACTCCAAGAGCTTTAGCTTCATCCATAATCTTAATTGCTTCAGGAATCAAATGCTCTTCTACTAAAGACTTTCCAACTTCTAATCCTAAAGCTTTTAAAAAGGTAAAAGCCATACCACCACCAATAAGTATTTTGTCAACTTTTGGTACAAGATTATGTAAAGCCTCAAGTTTTCCAGAAACTTTTGAACCACCTACAATTGATACAAATGGTCTTTTTGGATTATGCACAATATGATGGAAAAATTTAATCTCTTTTGCAAGTAAAAATCCAGCTGCTTTATGTTGCATATCAAAATATTTTGTAATACCTTCAACAGAAGCATGCGCTCTATGAGATACACCAAAAGCATCATTTACATAAACATCTGCCATTGATGCAAGTTTTTTTGCAAACTCTTCATCATTTTTAGTTTCACCTTCATGAAATCTAAGATTTTCTAAAAGTAAAATATCACCTACTTCTAAGTTTTTTGCAATCTCTAAAGTATCATCTTGAACAATATTTTTAGCCATTTTAATCTCTTGTTTTAGAAGAGTATGTAATCTTTTTGCAATAGGTTTTAAAGAATATTTTTCATCAAAAGGCTCTTTTGGTCTTCCAAAATGAGAAGCTAAAATAACTGAACAATCATGATCAATACAATATCTTATTGTATTAAGTGCACTTCTTATTCTTCTATCATCAGTTATATTATTATCTTCATCCATTGGAACATTAAAATCACATCTAATAAATATTTTTTTACCAGATATGTCAATATTCTTAAGCTCTTGTAATTTCATTTATATCCTTAGTTTTTAGCTACGTAAACAGCCATATCTATTAATCTTGAAGAGTATCCCCACTCATTATCATACCAACTCATAACTTTTATCATATTCCCACCAATTACTTGTGTTAAATCTGAAGCTATAATTGTAGAGTTTGTATTTCCTACTAAGTCACTTGATACCATCATTTCATTGTCAACGGCTACTATTCCAGCAAACTCTTTTGCTTTTGATTCAAATAAAGCATTTAACTCTTCTTTTGTTGTATCTTTTCTAACTACAAAGTTTACATCAACCATAGAAACATTTGGTGTTGGAACTCTTACACTTTGACCATGTAATTTTCCATCAAGTTGAGGCATAATTAATTTCATTGCTTTTGCTGCACCTGTTGTAGTTGGTATCATATTTTGAGCCCCTGCTCTTGCTCTTCTTTTATCTTTATTATGTTTTACATCTAAGATATTTTGGTCATTTGTATATGAGTGAATTGTTGTCATTAAACCTTTTTCAATCCCATAAGCATCATCAATAATTTTAGCTATTGGTCCTAAGCAGTTTGTTGTACAAGAAGCATTTGAAACAATTAATTGCCCTTTATACTCTTTTTCATTAACACCTAATACAAAAGTTGGAGTATTATCTTTTGCAGGTGCAGACATAACTACTTTTTTTGCACCATTATCAAGATGTACTTGACAAGATTCTTGTGTTAAATATGCACCAGTACATTCTAAAACTACATCTGCTCCACAATCTTTTGTAAAAGTTAATTCTTTAGCATCTCTTGTTGAATAAAGCTTTGCATTGATTTTTCCCATCTTTAAAAATCCATTTACAACTTTTACATCTCCATTAAAAGTTCCATGAACAGTATCATATTTCGTGATATACTCTAGCATCTCAACAGAAGCTGTATCATTAATCGCAACTAATTCTACGTCATCTCTTTGTTCAATAATTCTAGCAACACATCTACCAATTCTTCCAAAACCATTTATAGCAACTTTTATAGCCATTTCGTCCCTCTTATTTTTATATATATTTTAGGCATTTTATCTAAAAGTTGCTATAATATAATTTAAGTATAATACAAAGGATTATATTAAGTGCAAATTGCAATTTTTGGTGGTAGCTTTGACCCGGTGCATATCGCCCATGAAACTATCGTAATAGAAGCTTTAGACAAACTTGACTTAGATCTAATTATTTTAGTTCCTACTTTTTTAAATCCTCAAAAGATAACTTCACATTTAAGCCCAAATGAAAGATTGTATTTATTGAGTAAAAATTTCAAAGATTGTGAAAAAGTTATAGTTAGTGATTATGAAATAAATAAAAACAGACCTGTATATTCTATAGAAACAATACAATATTTAAAAGAGTACTACAACCCTGATAAAACATATTTTATTATTGGTGCAGACAATTATGAAAAATTAAATACTTGGTATAAAGTTGATAAGATTTTAAATGAAGTAGAATTGGTTGTTGTTACAAGAAATGGATTTTGTAATGATATTTATGATAATATATTGACTTTAGAAGTAGATATTGATATAAGCTCTACTGAATTAAGAAATAATTTGGACTTAGAGTTTGTTCCAAATAAAATAAAAGATGATGTCAAAAAATTTTGGCACTAAAAAGGTACATATATTGACTAGAGAAGAAACAATTGTAAAAGTCTTAGAAGATAAGAAAGCAGTAAATGTTGAACTTATCAATCTTAAAGACAAAGATTATATTGTAGATTTTGTTGTTATTGCAACAACATTAAATGCTAAGCATGGATTTGCTTTATTAAACTATTTAAAAGAAGAATTAAAACCAGCTGGTGAAGAATTTTTAAGAGTTGATGATAATGATGATTGGACTGTTATTGATTTAGGAGATGCTTTTATACACCTAATGACAGAAAAAACAAGAGAAAAATATTCATTAGAAGAGTTCTTAAGTGAACTAGAGATTACAAGAGAGGGTTAATTCACCCTCCTCTCATAACTTTTCCATAATTACCTGTGGCCTCTTTTGCTCCACCCATGTAACCTGTAACTATTGCTAAAGTAAGTATTGCGGCGAAAATAATAATGATCCATTTCATTACATTACCTCCTTGGCCTCGATTCCTAATAATTTTAAACCTGTTCTTATTGATAAAGAAACTACACTTAATACTTTTAAGTAACTATTTTGTTCTTGTGTTTCTAATATCTTATGTTCATTATAGAACTTATGAACTGAAGATGCAAGATTATACAAATAATCAGTTATTTTTTGCATATCCCTTTTTTCAAAAGCTTCATTTATAACTGTTGGTAAAAGTAAAGCTTCATAAATTAAGTTTATACTATCTTCGTTTAAATCTCCAAATTTTTCATTTATTACATCTTTTGGAGTTAAGTTTGCTTTTACAAATACTTGATTTATTCTAGCGTGGGCATAATTTATATAAAATACTGGATTTGAAGAATCTTGGTTTTTTAAAGTTTCTAAATCAAATTCCAAGTGTGTATCACTTTTTCTTGTCAAAAATACAAATCTTAAAGCATCAGCACCAATTTCATCAGAAATATCACTCATAAGAATGAAGTTACCTTTTCTCTTACTCATTTTATAAGGCTCTCCACCTTTTAAAAGTTGTACCATCTGAGAAAGAATAATTTCTAATTTAGATGAATCATTTCCTAAAAACTCAATTGCAGCTTTTACTCTTGTAATATATCCATGGTGATCTGCACCCCAAATATTTATGTATCTATCAAAGTTTCTATCATATTTATTTTTATGATAAATTATATCACCAGCAAGATAAGTAGGGATCCCATTGTCTCTTACGACAACTCGATCACTATCATCACCATGTGCTGTTGATTTTAAAAATATTTTCTCATCTTTTTCATACAAAGAACCATTTTTTTCTAAAACATTTTTTGTATCTTCCCATGAAGAGTATAAAGAGTTTTCTGAAATAAAAGTATCAAACTCTATTCCAATATCTTTTAAATCTTTTTTTATGATTTTTAGAACTTCATCTTTAGCAAACATTGCCATTTCTCTAAATCTTGACTCATCATTAAAAATATCATCGCCAAAATTCTTTTGAATCTCTTTTGCAATATCAACTAAATATTCACCTCTATAATAAGACTCTGGATACTCAACTGTTTCATTTAATAAAAACTCACGTCCAGCTAATGATACAGAAAGACCAAGCATATCCATCTGAGCACCAGCATCATTGATATAATATTCTGTTTGCACATCATAACCCAAGTGTCTTCCAACACGAGCAAGTGTATCTCCAAAAATTGCACCTCTTGCATGACCAATATGAAGTGGTCCAGTAGGATTTGCACTTACATATTCTAAAAGAATTTTTTCATTTTTATTTTCACCTTTTGCAAATGAGTTTTCATCTTCAAAAAGTTTTGAAATAAGATTTTCTAAAAATGTATTAGAAAGTTTAAAATTAACAAATCCTTTTACTGCTGTTACATTATCAAAAATCTCTGAGTCATTAAACTTATCAGCTAATTCTTGTGCAATTTGCATTGGATTTTTTCGTAATTCTTTAGCCAAAGAGAATGCAACAGGTGTTGCAAAATGACCTAAAGATATATCTTTAGGTTTTTCTAAAACTAAATTTTCTAATTTTAGTATTTCTTCTATATGTTTTTTAACTAAGGTTTGCAACTACTAATCCCTAAACTTTTTTTGTATCTTCTGCATTAACTGATTTTTCAGCTTTTTTATCTTCTATTTCATCTGCTTTATCAGTTTTAACTACTTCTTCTTCATCGTCTTCTTTAACTGCTTTTTTAAAGTTTTTGATTCCTGAACCTAAACCTTTTGCTAATTCTGGTATTTTTTTACCACCAAAAAGTAATAAAACAACCAACGCAATTAATATCCATTCCATACCACCTGGCATACCCATAGTATTCTCCTATATTGAACTTGTCATAAAATTAAGAGGATATTATATCTTCTTAATCCTTAAATAAATTGCACTTATTTATCTAAGCAAAAAGTGAATAAGTTTATATCCTCCACCAGCTGCTACGATTGTCCCAAAAAGATTTAAGAACATACTTGTAGTTGCAAGAAAAATTGAAGTATTAAGCAAAAAGTAACTCTCAATTGCGAAAGTTGAATAAGTAGTAAAGGCTCCTAAAAAACCTGTAGTTAAAAAAGATTTCAAAGTATCTGAAACTGTGTAATGTAAAAAAATTGCAAATAAAACGCCAATAATGAAACTTCCTACAACATTCACAGTTAAAACGCCCCAAGGAAATTCTGACTTCATAGATAAATTCATATTATGAGTTATATAAACCCTAGAAATTGCCCCAAAAAAGCCTCCACATCCAACTGCTAAAATTGTTTGCCATGATAATGTCATTAGAGCTCTTTTTTCATTTCTATTGATAATATTTCTCTCATTTTTTCTTCTGTGTCTTTGTACCAATTAGTCGATTTATCTGCTTGAACTGGTTCTAAATAGATAATCTTCACAATACCAGGATTTGCATCAAGTTTTTGGGAATCAAGAATATTTTTTGTATTTATTATTATTAATGGTTGTACGCGTAAGTTTAACTTGTTTGCAACCATTGCAGCTCCTGGTTTAAAAGAGCCCATAGTTTTACCATCACCTCTTGTACCTTCAGGGAAAATAGCGATTGGTCTATTTTTAGATAATCTATCTTTTGCATCTTTTATTAGTTTTAACAAACCAGTTTTATTTTCTCTATCAATAGTAATCATGTCTGGAGCTTTCATAATATGACCAAAAAAGATTAGATTTGTAATCTCTTTTTTACCTACCCAAGCTAAGTGTTTATTATGAAGGTGTTCTATTACAATGATGTCTAATAAACTTTGATGATTCATAATTACCATATCACATGTTTCATCCATTTTTCCAACTTGTTCAAAAGTGATACCTAAAAAATATATTTGAAGTCTCATCCAAAGTTTTATAATTTTGTGTACATGATTTCTAAAAGTATACATCCCAATAACAACAAATGCAACACTAATTGTAAATTGTATTAATACAATTATTCCTCTAATTCTTGCTAAGATCATTTTCTTTAACCCATCCAATCATACTTTTATCGCCTTCTCCTAAAATAACCTTTACAAAGTCACCTCTTTTAATAGAAACTTTCACTTCATATTCTTTATCAGTTTTTTGGAAAATAGTTGATTTTTTTGTAGGAAGAATATAAATATAACTATCCTTTTTTAATATTTTTGTTTTATTAGGAATAGAATAAAGAAGTAATATAATGGCACTTATTAATGCAATAATTAAATAAATTTTTTTTCTCTTCCAAATATATATTATAAAAAACAATACAAATAAACTTCCAAAAACGACTCTTTTGTAAAATAAGATATTACTTTTATTTGGATTTAAATCTGTTTGTGTACTTACTAGTTCATTTTCCAATACAATTGGAATATTGATAGTTATAAATTTTTTCTGATCACTATTATAATAAGAAAAATCAATCTTTTTAGTATGAACAGGTAAAACTAAATAGTATAATAAATTTTGTTCAGGATATTTATCATCAATACTCGATACTCCTTGTTCTTTTACATTTTTTATATAAAAATCTTCCAAATTTGATTCATTTGCATTAATGTCCATAATTGTGATTAATTCGTCATTATTATATTGTTTTGTTTTATAAGCATTTATTACTAAATTCTTTGCAATTATTGAAGAAAAATTTTCTATATTTTTACCAATTTCTGTGAAAGAAACTTTTTTTGCTTGTATATTTTCAACTTCAATTAAAACATTACTTTTATATATCGCAACTTGAAAAGTTGGTATTGCAAAATCTGATTGACTTGCTTTGAAATAGAACATATTTTCAAAGGTTTTATCTTCAACTTCTGTCCAAGGAGATTGAGGATTTATTACATTCATATTTTTTGAATTAATAAACCTTGTTTCTATTCTGTCATAATCATCACTTGTTATTATTGCTTTTAAAATAATTTCAAATCTTTGATTTTTGAAAATATTGTTTGGAAAAGATTTATAACTTAGGTATATATTTTTTTCTGCTGATATATCTTGTGCATCTGGCTTTATTATTTCTTGATAATAATCTGGTTTTAATTCTTCTGCTTTAGTGCTATTATTAGCATCAAAAACCGAAGTTTCAGTGTTAGTTAGCTCAGTACTATTTTGTGATTCATTTGCGAATAATGTAAGTGAAATGAGTAGTAAATAAAAAATATTCTTCATATTTTTCCTATTTTTAAGAAGTAGAAAACTACTTCTTAATTATTTAAAAAACCTTCTAGCATCTTAACACCATCATCACATCCAAGAAGTGTTTCAATTGCTCTTTCAGGATGAGGCATAAGTCCATAAATATTTTTTTCTTTATTACAAATACCTGCAATATTTGAAACAGAACCATTTACATTTGAAAGGTTCCCTTTTTCATCACAATATTTTAACAATATTTGATCATTTTCTTCAAGCTCTTTTAATCCATTTGCATCAATAAAATAATTTCCATCATGATGTGCAATTGGGATATTAACTACATCATTTACTTTTAATTTATTAAGAAATTTATTGTTATTGTTTATTACTTTTAAATGGTTATATTTTGAAATAAAATGTAATGAACTATTTCTTTTCATAGCACCCGGAAGAAGTCCAGCTTCAAGTAAAATCTGGAAACCATTACAAATACCTAAAATCTTTCCACCATTTGCTGCATACTCTTTTACTGATTCCATAATATTTGCAAATCTTGCAATCGCACCTGATCTTAAATAATCACCATAAGAAAATCCACCTGGAATAACTATTAAATCAACATTTTGGGGTAATGTACTCTCTTTATGCCATATAATTTGAACATTAGCACCTAATTTTTCAAATGCATATTTTGTATCATACTCACAATTTGTACCTGGAAATTGTAATACTGCTACATTCATAATTCTACTCAGTAATTGTAATATTGTAATCTTCAATTACAGTATTAGCTAGTAATTTTTCACACATTTTTGTAACTTCAATTTGTGCTTCTTCTTTTGAGCTAGAATTTAATTCTAAAATAATTTGTTTTCCAATTCTTACATCTTTAACAACTTCTTTAAATCCTAAAGTGTCTAACGCATGGTGTGTTGCTTTACCTTGATCATCTAAAACACCTTGTTTTAACGCTACATTTACGATTGCTTTCATTTATTACCTTCAATTTATATTTTTGCGATTATATCTAAAACTAGCTGAAGTAGTTTTTCTAAAAAAACTATTTCTTAATAATGCTACTGCTTAATCTGTTATGGATAGTTTTATATCCATTTAAAACCTCATTCTTTATAGAATCAGGAACTTCAACATTCAATTTTTCCCCAGCTTTTAAATCTTTTGCTTTTTCTTTCCAATTGTTTTCTTTAGCAAAGTTTCTAAGAATTTGTTTATCCATTGAGATAAAGTTTTTAGCATCAAAGTTCTCTTTTGAGATAAATCTTGAACTCTCTGGAGTTAAAATCTCATCACCTAAAATCCATTCACCTTTTGCATTCACAAATACTTCAAGTTTTGTATCTACAACAACTATGCCATTATCTTGTGCATATTGAGTAAACTCTTTAAAAAGTCTTTCTAAACTAGAGATAATTTCAGGAAATTTTTCTCTTACACTTGCCGAGTTTAGAGGAATATCTTTTACACCTTTTGTAGTTGGAGTAAAGATTGGAGTTTCAAATTTATGCCACTCATTTAAATCTGATGATAAATTTAAACCATAAGGATCATTACCACTTTTTGTAGCTTCAAATAAAGAACCTGTTAAATAGTTTCTAAAAATAAATTCAAACTGTACAACATCTCCATCAATTTCAGCTTCTAAGGCTTTGCACAACTCCATTATTTGGCATCTTGGTGCTATACTTAAAGTAGGGTCTACATTTTCAGATAAAACAGCTGTTCTTATACCTGCTTTATTTGCAAATTTAGCTCCACTATTTGAAATAGCTGTTTGCCAAACTCCCTTTTCTTCAATCTCTAAATTTAAAGGAATATCAAATACTGAACATCTATCACTTCTTACAAGTAATACTTTTGCTCCATCTCCTGGGCAAGTATAAAGATCAGCATTTTTACCAATATAAAATAGGTTATAACCTAAATCTTCTAATTGTGCAATACCTTTTTGTGTAGTTGTTTTCTTTGATTGTGGCCAAAGACCAAGAGCTACAATATCACTAATATTCATTTATTTTCCTTTACTTATATTTTATTACTATTTATTTGTAATTATTAAACTTTTTAATATATCAACACCGGTTTTTAGTTGATTATCTTTAAATAGATCTTCATCTGTAATGATTTTTGCATCATCTTTTTTTACTTCTTTTTTTACTTCTTTTTCTTTTCCATCAACTTTTTCTAATTCACTTTTTAAATGTTTTTTTAAATCAGCTTCTTTTATCATAAAATCCATATCTGGAGCTTTTACAGCTTCACCTGGATAAGAAATAACATCAGGAGTAATACCTGTTGCTTGGATTGTTCTACCACTTGGTAAGTAATATTTTGCAATAGTTAATTTAATAGCTTCACTCTTATCAGAAGTAATTGGTAATACAACTTGAACAGAACCTTTTCCAAAAGTTTTTTCTCCAACTAAAATTGCTCTTTTATGATCTTGTAACGCACCACTTACAATCTCTGAAGCAGATGCACTACCACCATTTACTAAAACTATTAATGGTACTCTTGTCAATGTTTTTGAATAGTTTGCATTAAAAGTTTCTTCACTTGAAGCATCTCTACCTTTTTGTGAAACTATGATTCCTTTGTCTACAAATAAATCAGTTGTTCCTATTGCTTGAGTTAATAATCCACCTGGATTATTTCTTAAGTCTAAAATAATTCCTTTAATAGCTTTAGCATCTTTGATTGCCTTAGTTAATCCATCTACAACATTTTTGTCAAAACTTGTAACTCTTAGGTATAAAATATCTTTTCCAATAGTTTTTGTTTTTACAGATTCTATTTTAATAATATCCCTTACAATCTTTATTTCTAAAGGTTTTCTCTCTGCTTTTCTAACAACAGTAAGTGTTATTGGAGTTTTAGGTTTTCCTCTCATTAAACTTACCGCTTCATCTAAACTCATATTTAAAGTTGATTTATCATCAATTTTTAAAATAATATCTTCTGATTTAATACCAGCTTCATATGCAGGAGTTCCATCAATTGGTGAAATAACAGTCAATGCTCCATCTCTCATTCCAACAGTAATTCCTAATCCACCAAATTCACCATCAGTTTGGATTTGCATTTCTTTGAAATACTTTTTATCCATATATGTTGAATGTGCATCCAATTCTTGCATTAAACCTTTTAATGCCTTATTTACGATTTCTTGTAATTTTAAATCATCTACATAATATTTTTCTACAGTGCCAATAACATTTGTTAATTTAGACAAAGACTCAAATCTACTTTGTTCTTCTTTTTTATCTGCTTTTACATCAGCGTGCAAAAAATTCAGTGAAATAACTAAAACTATAATTGATAATATAAACTTATTCATTTTAACCCCAGTGCTTTAATAGGTTTGTATTATATAGAACTTTTTATAAAAGTAAGATTTTATGAAAATTTTTGTACACTTATAACTAATTTTTTATAAGGTTAATCAATGAGTTTAAAAGACAATATGGATTTCGTAAAAGAGGGGCTTAGTAGTGAAGAAAAATTCCTAGAAAGCTTTGTTAGAGTTGAAAGAATTTTCAAAAAATATAAACTTATAATAATATCGGCTGTTGTGATAATTATACTTGCAATAGTAGCTATGTATCTTACTTCATATTTTAAAGAACAAAATACGGCAAAAGCAAACATTGTTTTTCAAGAATTATTGAAAAATCCAAATGATGAGAAAGCATTAGAGACGCTAAAAGGGCTTAATACAAATCTGCATGATATAGTTCTTTATAGTCAAAGAGATAATAAAAAAGATATTTCTATCAATGCTAAATTTTTTAAAGAATTATATGCATATGAAAAAGCCATGAAAGAACAAAATGTAAATAAATTAGGTGATCTTTCAATGGAAAATAATTTTTTATTAAAAGAGTTTGCGATATTTAATAAAGCATTAATTCTAGCAGAGAATGGGAAATATAAAGAATCAAAAGATGCTTTAAAATTGATCCCTGAAACATCACAAGTTAAAGATTTAGTTGCTTTACTAAATCATTACTTAATCACAAAATAAAGGTATATAATGAGACATTTATTAATTTTAATTTCAGCAATCATTCTATTTTCTGCTTGTTCTAAAAAGCAATATTTTGAACCAGAAGATACTTTGTCTTTTAATAAAAGTACTAAATCTATTGATTCATACATTGTCTCATTTAATAGAGATGGTGCAACTTTAGATAATGGGCAATTTATTAGTGCACAAGGGGTTTCAAGTATAAAAATGCCTGAAGGTTTTCAATTCTTAAACCTAAGTGAAGGAAAAGTACTTTCAACAAATATAAAAGATAAAATTTATGTTGATAAAAAAGAGATAGTTACAAATACAGCTGTTGTTGCAGCATCGCTAAAAGATGATATTTTAGCAATAGTAAATAGTGATAATTCAATTATGGCTTATGACTTAAGAGATGGGAAAATCATTTTTAAAGAGTATTTAACAAAATCTTTAGCAAATGATACAAGAATTGCAGCGCCTTATTTTATGCAAAATCTTATTTTATTTCCAACATTAGATGGTAAGATTTTAGTTGTTTCTGCACAAAACTACAAAGTAGTTAGAAATATCATTGTTGATGCAGATAGTCAATTTAATAATATTATTTACTTAAATGTAGTAAATGACACTCTTATAGCAGCAAGTTCAAAAAAAGTTATCTCTGTTGGAGATGGTATTTTAAATATCAAACAATATGATTTAAGTGATATTATTGCACATGGAAAAGATATCTATTTAGCAACAATTGATGGTCAAATTATTAAAACTGATATTTCACTAAATGTAATGAATAGAAAAAAATACAAATTTGCTAAATTTTATGCCTTAGCTTATGGTGATTCTTTATATGCCTTAGAATCTCAAGGATATATGATAAATATCTCAGATGATTTTAAAACTGATAAAATATATGATTTTTCTTTTGACGAAGAAGATAAAGTGATAGTTTTTGGAGATACTATGTATATCAACGATGAATATGTTAAATTAAAGTAGAAACTTCTACTTTAATTTAACCATTTAAATATCTCTTCTAAATCCTCTTGTTTATATAAAATAATTTAATTACACCAAAAATTCATTTTTCTTACTTTGTTCATATTTTAATATTAATAGAGTATAATTAATTGCTTTATATATAAAATTATTAGATGATTAACAATTAAATAGGACTTTTAGTGCAATATTCTACAAAACCAATTTATCTACTTTTATTAATTATACTTTTAATTTCTGCTTTTTCATGTGTTAACTATTTTCTATCAAACAAGATAGAAGGATTGACTAAAAATAAATATTTACAAACTTCAAATAGTTTAAAAAATCAAATTAAAGAAGCAATATTTAATAAAAAGAATTCAACTTTTAATGTTGCATTAGCACTATCAGAAGATAATAACTTCAAAAAGTTTTTAAAAAATGAAAAAGTTCCTTATCCTAGTTTAAATGTTGTATCTGAAAAAATAAAAAAATATAGCAACTTCAAAAATCTATGGATACATTTAATAGATAAGAATGGAATAAGTAAATATAGAAGTTGGACAAAAGAAAAAAATGATAATGTTTCAACAATAAGAAAAGAGTTACCAACTTTATTAAAGAACCCAAAAGTCGTCTCAATAATAAGTGTAGGTATATTTGATATAACTTTTAAAAATATTGTTCCAATTTATGATGGAAATCAATTTTTAGGTTTAGTTGAAGTAATTACAAAAATGAATTCTATTGCAGAAGAGTTTAAAGAAAAAGGAATTGATTTAATTATTCTTGCAGATAAAAAATTTAAAAATCAAATTAAAAAACCTTTTACAAAAGATTTTATAGGCGATTATTATGTAGCAAATTTAGATGCTAAAAGTGAATTAAAAAAAACCGTAAAGGAAAATATTGATGAATTTTTATCAATAAAAGATTATAAATTAATTGATAATCACATAGCCACTACATTTACATTAAAAAATGAAAAAGAATCCAATATTGGATATTTCATAATCTTTAAGCAAAAAAAAGAGATAGACTTAAATGATATCTATGAGTTTGACAAATTTATTAAATTTATTGGTATTCTTTTAACCTTAGTAGTAATTGCTATTTTTAGTTCAATTCATTTTTATAATAAATCAAAGTATACAACTGAATTAGAAAAAAATGTAAAAAGAAGAACTCAAGAATTAAACGAACTAACAAAAAAATATCACCAAATTTTTGAAGGCTCAAAAGCAATAAAAATTATATATGATCCAATAACATTAAATATAATTGATATTAATGCTTCTGCAATTAATTTTTATGGTTATAAAAGAGCAGATTTTATAAATTTAAAAGCAAATGACATATCAATGTCTACAGTAGATAAACAAAAAAAAGAATTCATTAATATATTAGAAAATAGACAAAATGTCTTTATTTCTAAAAATATTTTGTCTAATGGAGAAATAAAAGATGTGGAGATTTATGCTTCTGCAATACAAATAGATAAAAAGACTTTTGTTTATTCTATTATCAGAGATATAACAGATGAATTAAAAGAAAAAAATGAGTTTAATAAAAAACAAAAACTCTTTTATCAACAAGCAAAAATGGCCTCAATGGGTGAAATGCTTGAAAATATTGCACACCAATGGAGACAACCACTTTCAACAATAACAACAGCCGCAAGTGGTGCAAAAATAAAAAAAGAATTTGGAGACTTAGATGATGAATTCTTTTATGATTCAGTTGACTTAATAATAAGGGCTGCAACTTATCTTTCACAAACAATTGATGATTTTAGAGACTTCTTTAAACAAAGTAAAAACAAAGAAAATTTTAAACTTTCTACACTGATAAATACTTCTATAAAATTAGCCAACATTAAAAATACCGATATAGAAATAGTTACAGTTTATGAAGACTGCGAAATTCTTGGGTATAAAAACGAATTAATTCAAGTATTTCTCAATATCTTCAGTAATGCTAAAGATATTTTAAATACTACAAAAAGTGTTAATAAACTAATAAAAATAGAAATAGAAAAAACTAATAACAATATAACATTTTCTATTCTAGATAATGCAGGAGGGATAAAAGAATCAGATATTGAAAAAGTATTTGAACCTTATTTTACAACTAAACACAAATCTCAAGGAACTGGTATTGGTCTTTATATGAGTGAACAAATTATCACAAAACATTTTGGTGGTGAAATTAATGTTCAAAATATAAACTTTTTATATAAAGACAAAGAATACTTTGGAGCAAATTTTAAAATAAAAATACCAATTAGTTTAAACTCTTAGATTTTGATTTGCAATATTCTCCACTACAACTGTAGCATATGAAGCTTTGGGAAGTGTAAATTTTAGTTTACACTTTTTATTTTCAACATCATAATTTACAAAAATATCTTTTGGAAATATAATAGCATCTCTTCTTAAACCTTTTTCTTGAATATAAGTATCATCAAACTCTTTTTCAATAAGTTGTGCTTCATTTCTTGCTCGATAAACTTCTCTTCCACATAAAAGTCCTGTAGGAACAATTTTTTTATCTTCAAAGTCTTTTATTATCTTTTCATTTATTTTATTTGGTGTAAAAAACTTCAAATCATCAAGTGACTTCATTACTTCACCATCTAATAATTTAAATTTTCCATCAGACATTTCAACTCTTTTAGCAAGCCATTTATTAAATAAATCACTTTGATAAATAGAGATTAACATTTTCTCTAATTTTCTATCTCTAATTTTCAAATCACCATAAATAATTTTATTTGCTTTTTCAAGGTTTTCTTTTACATCTTTACCAAATCTTTGATAACCAAAAAAGTTTGGCATACCATTTTTTGCAAGTTCGTGTAATCTTTTTTCTATAACACCCACATCACAAGATTCAACTTCGTGAAGATTTATTTCAAATGAGTTACCAATCAAATCACCAATGTTTAGTTTTGTACTGTGTAAAAAGGTCTCTAATATTTTTATTTTTGGATGTTTGAATTTTTTTATATCTTTTGCATATTTTCTAGGTATTGAGATGTGTTGAGTAGTAGTTGCATTTTTATCTTTTAATCCAGCATAGCCTATTTCATTATCATATATATTTAAATTTCTAGCAAGTGAATCAATTAAATCCCAAGTTCCCAATCTCTCTTTTTCTATTTTTAAAATTATAAAATTACCTCTATTTGTAAATTTTATTGGATTTTCTGTAACAATAAAATCTTCTTTGTTTTGATAGAACTTAAATTCTAGGGGTTTATAATTTTGTAAAAAAACTCTTTTCATCTCTAACCTTTTTAATAATTTTGACATAATACCCAAATTATTATTGATTTAAAAAGATTTTAGACATAAAAAAAGACACCTAACCCTTTAGAGTGCCTTTTTTAACTGATTTAATTTTATTTCAAGGAGAACTTTAATCTTAGTAAACAAGCCTAGTGTTCGCGCTTCCTATTTACTTATAAATTTATTATACGATTATTGAGTTAACTATGAAACAACAAAAGGTTAACAAAAGGTTAACAAAAGATTATATTAGTATTAATGCTTAAAGTTGGTTTAATACTAGTAGTTGTAAAATAAAGAAAAACTGAAGAAAGGAGACTCAATGACTATATCAAATGATTATACTAATTATTTATATGTACCAGAAGAGCTTCAAGGAGTCAGGTCAAGTAATCCTTTAGAAAAGATTGCAACAAATAAAGAATTAACAAAAGCATCAGATGATCCTGCACTTTTAGCTATTTCTGAACAATTAAATTATCAACAAAGTGGATTAACTCAAGGTGTTGAAAATATCAATAGTGCTTTATCTTATTTACAAATAGGAGATAGTGCACTAGGGGAACAATCTGATATTTTAGACACAATTAGAGAAAAAACTTTACAAGCAGCAACTGATACAACAAGTGATGATCAAAGAAATATTATTAGAAATGATATTACTAAACTTTTAGAACAATTTGATAACATTGCCTCAAGTACTAGTTATGGTGATAACTCTATTTTGCAAAATAGTCGAGATGATAAAGGGGAAAGTGATACTTTTGATGTTCAAACAGGCACTGATTCTCAAGACAATACAACACTCAATCCACTTCAATCAAATACCCAAGGTTTAGGATTGGATGGATTTTTGCAAGATGGAACATTTTCAGCTGATGATGCAAGAACATTCTTAGATACAATTGATCAAGCATCTTCAAAACTTCAAGATTTTAGAAGTGATATTGGTTCTACTGCACAACAATTAGAATCTTCATATACTTCAATGTCATCGCAAGTTGTAAATAATGGTTCAGCATTATCTACTATTTCAAATGTAGATTTTGCAAAAGAAGTATCAAGCTTCTCAAAACAAAATATTTTGGCTCAAATTGGTTCTTTTGGACAATCACAAGCTAATAATATCAATCAACAATCAGTATTAAGACTTCTTTCTTAAGGAAAAAGTCTTAACTGATGAATTTCCCCTTTTCTAATCACATAAAAGGATTTTATTATTTATCTAATAGATGAGGAAATAATTTCCAATGAACAAATATTAAGAAATCATATTTATCCAAATATGAAAGAGAATTACTATGCCTGTGAGCACTTTTCTCCTTCTTTATATATAAAGTTAGCCCAAGCAGGTTTTATTAGCACTACTGCTACTTTAGCAAACAATAAAAGCTATTTACTTCCAGAACTTCAGTTTGAATATGCCGTTTTGTACTTTGAAAATCTTCATATAAGTAAAAAAATAAAAAAGTTATTAAAAAAGAATACTTATTTATTTGTCAAAAATAAAGATATAAATCAAATTATAGAAAAAATAAATCAATTTCACAAAGATTCATGGATAAATGAAGATTATAAAAATATGCTTTTAGATATATTTTCTAATAAGCATGAGAATTTTGAATTATTGACTTTTGAATTATATGATAGCAAGAATGATACATTAATTGCAGGTGAAATCGGGTATAAAGTTGGCAAAGTGTATACAAGTCTAAGTGGGTTTTCAAGTAGAGATAAAAAGTACAATAATTATGGTAAACTGCAATTAGTTCTTTTAGGACAACTACTTGAAAAAGAGAACTATGAGTTTTGGAATTTAGGTCATGCATGTTTGCAATATAAGCTTGATTTAGGCTCTATTATACTAAAAAGAGATGATTTTTTGAACCAATGGTTAAAATTTACGAAAAAAGACTGAACTTATACTCAAATTTCATATAACTTTAATCTTTTTTTGAATATTATTACGCTCTTCAAACAAAAGGTGAGGTTGGAGAGTGGTCAAATCCTGCGGATTGTAAATCCGCCGCCTACGGCTTCGAAGGTTCAAATCCTTCCCTCACCACCACTAGTGGCTCGGTAGCTCAGTCGGTAGAGCAAAGGACTGAAAATCCTTGTGTCGGCAGTTCGATTCTGCCCCGCGCCACCACTAGTTCAATCTACATTTTAATACAATCAAATTAAACAATTATCAACAATATATTTTATAAGTTTTCGGAATCTAAAAGTGGTACTCCCTAATGGATTCGAACCATTGGCCTACGCCTTAGAAGGGCGTTGCTCTATCCAGCTGAGCTAAGGAAGCATTTAAAGGTACAAATTATATCAAATATCTCTTATAATGTAATTAATGAAATTAAACAAGCCTATTAATTTAACACTAAGCTTTAATACATATTATATGAATTTATTTTATCATATTTAGCAAATAAATAAAAGTTGCTACAAAACATCTATTATTAAAAAAGGAAAACAATGAGAGCATTATTATTAGTAGCGCATGGCAGTAAAAAAGACAAATCAAATGAAGAGTTTAGACATTTAGTAAAAGAAATAAAAGTACTTAATTCAAACAAGTATGAAAAAATAAAAAATGCTTTTTTAGAATTTGCAGAACCTTCTATTGAAGAAGTTGTAAAAGAACTCTCTATAGAAAATGTTATTGAAATTAGTATTTATCCTTATTTTTTAAATTCTGGAAAACATGTGGTAAGTGATATTCCAAATATATTAATAGCCTTAGAAAATAAATATCCAAATATAAAATTCAAACTATTTCCACACTTTGGTTCATCACAAAAAATAAGCACAATAATATCAGAAGAGATATAGATCTATTTTATATCTCTTCGTAATTATTAGTTATTAAAAACTTTCCCATTCATCATCAGAACTACTCTGACTTTTGATTACTTCAACTTTTGGTTTAGATTCTTTTAAAGTAGTAGTCTCTTTTTTTACTTCTTTATTTTTATCAGAAGATTTTTCTACTTTTTTTACTTCTATTTTTTTTACAGGCACAGTAACTTTTGGTGTCTCATAATTAGAAATTTTTGCTTTTAAATCATTTTTCCCTCTAAACTCTTTTTCATTTGTAACTGTAACAATAAGTTTAGCTAACTCATCAGTTTCAACAGCAATTGAGTGAGTTGTATTAGATATAGCAACATTTTCTTGTGTTTGTTGGTCTAATCTGTTAACAGCATCATTTATTTGCTCAATACCAGCTCTTTGCTCTTTTGATGACTCTTCAATTGATTGTATTGTTTCTGATGTTTTTTTGATATTAAGATGTAAGATTTCATAACCTTTAATCATCTTATCAGTTCCTTCTTTACCAGCATTAGTTTTTTGTGTTGCATTTTCAACTAAGGCTTTTATCTCTTTAGCTGCATCTGCACTTCTTGATGCTAGGTTTCGAACTTCTGCTGCAACAACTGCAAATCCTTTTCCAGCTTCTCCTGCTGTTGCCGCTTCAACTGCAGCATTTAGTGATAAAATATTTGTTTGGAAAGCTATTTGGTCAATTAAAACAATAGCATCAGCAATTGCTTCTGTTTGAGTATTGATTTCATCCATTGCAATAACAGTTGATTCAGCTAAAGTTTTACCTACATTAATTGATTCAACCAATTCATTAGAATATGTTGCCATTGTAGAAATATTATTTGTATTGCTAACAATTGCAGAAGTTATCTCTTCTAAAGCTGCTGCTGTTTCTTCAAGTGATGCAGCTGTTGAAGTAGAATTTCTGTTTAATATATCAACATTTTTGAGTAGAACATCAGAACTTGCATCTAATGTTAAACCATTTTGTTTATTCTCTTTTAGCATATTATTAATAATATCTGACAACTCATTTATAGCTACTTCAACTTTTCCTTGAGCATTTTTTATATTATCTCTAAAGTCAAGTTTTCCATAATTTGCTAGACAATCTAATATAATATTTGTATCTTTCCCAATATTAGTCTCAAGATTATCTAACATTTCATTTAGTTTATTTTGAAGTTTTTGTAAAGACTCATTTTCTGTTCTTTTTTCAACTCTATTGAATAAATACCCTTTTTCAATCTCTCCAACTACTCTTGTAACATCTTGAATTAACTCATCATCTTGTCTTATTAAAGATTTTGTTTTATCTAAATTTTGGTTTATTATCTTAGCCATTGCACCAATCTCATCATTTGCTGAGTCATCAAGATTATCAACATCAGGTTGTTCTTTATTTAAATATTTAAAGAATCCTAATAATCCATCTTGAAATTTATTTAAAGGTACAAAAATAGATCTATTAGATAGCATTCCCATAATTATCGCTAAAATAACCATAATAATAAAGATTATTATACAATTTCTAATAATTACTGCTTTGATTTGAGCTTCAGTTTCATCGTGCATTTGTAAAATTTTATCTTCGATATCATCTACATAGGCACCTGTTCCTATAATCCAATCCCAAGGTCCAAACTTTTGTACATAAGAGAACTTAGGTTGAGCACCTTTTTTACCTGGTTTTGGCCATGTATATTTAACTAATCCACCCTCTTCTTTTGCATTAGCAGCTTTTACAATTTCTCGATATAAATACTTACCATCTGAATCTTTAAGATCATACATATTTTTACCCTCTAAACTCGGTTTTATAGGGTGTAATATAACAACATGATTTGAGTCATTAATCCAATAATAACCATCTTTACCATATTTCATTTGACCGATTGCTTTTAAAGCCTCTTTTTTTAATTTATCAGTAACATTATCAACATATTCACCTGTTCCTATAACCCATCCAAATGGTTCAAAAAGTTTTACAAAAGATACTTTTTCTTGTGGTTCTTCAAACCCTGGCTTTGGCCAAACATAATCAACAAAGCCAGAACCTGATTTTTTTGCAACTTGGGCAAATTCATAAAAAATTCTTTTTCCACCTTTATCTTTGTATTCAGACATATCTTTGCCATCTAAGGCTGGTTTTATTGGATGCATAATAATTTTTGCATCTAAATCATTTATCCAAAAATAACCAGTATTACCATATCTTGCTTTTTCTACTGAAGTTCTAATGATATTTTTCAACTCATCATCTGGAACTGTCCCTTTATATTTATCATACTCCCCTTGCATGATAGATAGCATAAATTCAGTTTGTTCTTTTAATTTAGCTTGAACTTCAACTTTTATTTTTTCAGGAGCTGTTCTTGCATGATAAGATTCTACTGTTTTCATGACCAAAGAGACATAGTTTTTTAACTCTTCATTTTTTGTAGCATAAGCATTCTCTTTAAATTTTTCTATTACTGTAGCAGATGTTTCTTGTAAAGAAATAACTGATTGCACAAGCATAACAGCAGAAACAATAACTATTGAACTTATAACTATAAGTAAAAGTCTTGCTTTTATAGATAATGATTTTAACATTAAATCCCCTTTTATTCTTTCTTCATAATTTGTAGCCAAATTGTAGCATAAAAACCTTTCCTTTTATTAAAATAACTTTAATGATTATTCTTACTATATTTTCTTTATTTTTTGTACTTAATTATCCTAACATAATGATAAATCCAATAGAATTAGGAACTAAATAAAGGAATTAAATTGAAAGTAGTATTAACCATAGCAGGAAGTGATTGTAGTGCAGGAGCTGGAATTCAAGCTGACTTAAAAACATTTGAAGCATTTGGAGTTTTTGGATGTAGTGTAATCACAGTTTTGACTTCACAAAATACAAAAGGTGTGACAAATGTTCAAGAAGTAAGTCCATCTTTTATAAAAGACCAAATTGATGCAGTTTTGGATGATTTTGATGTAACTTGCATAAAAATTGGTATGCTTTTTTCAAATGATATTATTGATGTTGTCAGAGATTCTATAAAAGATTTCAACATTCCTATAGTTTTTGATCCTGTTTTTATATCAAAAGCTGGTTCAAAACTTTTAAATGAGGATGCAATTGAAAATTTAAAAACTCTATTTCCATATTCAAAAGTTACTACTCCAAATTTATATGAAGCAAAAGAACTTTTTGGAAAGGATGCTTTAAAAAAGATTTCTAATATACCTTGTGAAGTTTTAATAAAAAATCATACAGAACAAATTGATAATAAAAAAGTCTCTATAGATATATTATTTTATAAAAATGAGCAAAAAAAGATTTTTCAATCTGATTTTATAGATACCTCAAATACCCATGGTACAGGTTGTAGTTTTTCAAGTGCAATTGCAGCAAATTTAGCTCTTGGAAAAACACTTGAGGAATCAATTAGTATCTCGAAAGAATTTATTTTCCATGCAATAAAAAATGCACCAAATTTAGGTGCAGGGAAAGGTCCAATTGCCCATAAGTTAGCAGGTGAAATTATTAGTATTTAGTTAACTTTAAAATACTAATTAACATTTTTTTACTACCAAGGTATATATTATTATTTTATAATATACAATAATAAAAATCTAAAAGGATATCAAAATGCTAAAAGAGTTATTAAATACAGGCTTTGGAGCAGCAGCCATTATCAGAGAAAAAGTTGAAGAAGAGATAAAAGCCTTAGAAGAAAAAGGTAAATTAAAAAAAGATGATGCAAAAAGCTTTTTAGAATCCCTTGAACAAAAAGGTAAAGATGAAGAACAAAAAGCAAAAGATGAAATGAAAAGAATATTAAAAGAAGTAATTGATGAACTAGGACTTGCGACAAAACAAGACTTAGAAAAACTAAAAGAGGATTTAAAATAAATAATTATTCACCAAAAAGAATACTAAGTGTATTTCTTTTTTTATTAACTATTTATTTAGTTATAAAAAGAAAAGATAGCTTTTTATTTTTAAAACCCCTTAAACCAAAAAAATTAAAAAATACTATTGTTGATTTGGGAGCTAGTTTTATAAAATTAGCTCAAGTATTGGCTACTAGATCTGATTTTTTCTCACAAGACTATCTTGATGAATTAAAAAATCTTCATGATCAAATCCCACCAATGAATGAAAAAAGTTATGAAAAGATTTATAATAAAGCCTTTAAAAATCTTACTTTCAAGAGCTTTGATAAAAATGCCATAGCTTCTGCCTCTATTGGACAAGTTCATGTGGCATATTTAAATAGTGGAGAAAAAGTTGCTGTAAAATTAAGAAGAGATGGCATAAAAAAACAAATTTTAGCTGATATAAAAATCATAAGCTTTTTTAATTTTTTATTTAAACCCCTATTTTCACACTATACTAAAAACTCTATAGAAGCTGTTATTGTAGAATTTTCAAAAATGATTAAAGAAGAAGTTTCACTAAATAAAGAGTTATCAAATCTAAAAAAATTTTCCCATGTATATGAAAATAGTGGTATAAAATTTCCTAAACCATATGAAGAGTATTGTAGTGATGATGCTATTGTTATGAGTTATGAAGAAGGATTTAGATTTGATGATAAAGAAAATATCTTTAAACATAAAATTGATTTTAAAAAAATAATTGCCAATTTGGTTGATTTTTATACTACTCAAATGCTTATAAATGGATACTTTCATGCAGACCCCCACCCTGGGAATTTACTTGTAAATAAAAAGGGTGAACTTATTTTACTTGATTTTGGTATGGTAAAAACTGTACCAAACGATAAAAGAATCGCAATAATTGAGTTAATTAAAGCAGCCAATGAACAAAATTATGAACTCTATATTGCTGCGAGTAAAAAACTTGGAACCATATCATATGAAGCCCCTACTTCCGAACTTGCAGAATTTACTTCAAATATGTTTGATATATTTTCAAATGATAATTTAAGTAGTGAATCTATGCAAAAACTTGCCTTTGAGATTTTAGAAACAACTAGAAATATGCCTTTTAAACTACCAAGTGATGCGATTTATATCTTAAGAGTTAGTGCTATTGTAGAAGGTTTAGGAACTACTTATATAGAAAATTTCAATGGAATAAAAGATATTCTACCAATCTTGCAAAATAATCTTCCTAAAGCTCTTGGGGCAAAAGATACAATTACAGAGACAATTATTGATGAAGTAAAAGATTTGCCATTTTTTGTAAAAGAGTTAAAAAATGTAGTAAAAAAAGCTAGTGAGGGAACTTTACAAATTGAAGTTTCAAATAATCAAATTGAGTATTTAGCAAAAGAGTTAAAAAGTTATGTAAAAGGAATCACAAACTCTTTAATTCTAATTCTATCTAGCTTTTTTATTCTTTTGTATGATAAAGATTTAAAAAGCTTTGCCTTAGTATTATTTTTAGCAGGTATTATAAAACTTTTTTACAAATAGTTTATACTGCCTGCTCAAAAAGCTCACTTAAAGCTTCCATAAAAAGTGGATGATGATTTGGAGCTTTTGCAACTCTATAATCTTTTATTCCTACCTCATCCGCTATCTCTTTATACTCCATTACAAGTTCAAATTCTGTCTCTGAATTATCTACTGTAAATGAGATAGGATAGACTAAAACTTTATCTCCAAGTTCTCTTAACTTATCATCCATATAAGGTCTTAACCACTCCATAGGACCAAGTCTTGATTGATAAGCTACATGGATATCTTTGAATTTTATCCCTTGTTTTTCTAACTCTTTTTTTGCACACTCAACATTTGCTAAAATGTGTTTTTGATATAAATCACCTTTGTCAATAACTCTTTGAGTAAGTCCATGGGCAGAAAAGACCAATTCAAACTCTTCTGAGTTATCTCCAGCTAATCTCTCTTTTATTCTTTCAACTATTACTTTATTGTATTTTTCATTGTCATAATAACTATTTATAGTCTTAACAGGAGTATTTATCTTTGCCTTTTTTAAAGCCTTTTGAAAGTCTTCAATTGAAGACTTTGTCGTTGTACTAGAGTAATGTGGATACATAGGAAAAGCAATAATTTCATCATACTCTCTTAGTTGTTTTACTACTTCTTTTGAAAAAGGAGGAGTATATCTCATGGCATAAAAGATATCTTTATCTTCCATTCTTTCATTTAATCTTCTAACAAGTCTTTTTGTATGTCCAACTATTGGTGATATTCCACCAAGCAAAGCATAGTTTTTTTGTGATTCTTTTGTTCTTAAACTTGTAATTAAAAATCCAATCATTGCTCTTATTGGTTGAGGAGCGCCTATTATATATTTGTCATTAAACATATTTGTCAAAAAAACTTTTACTTCATCTAAATTATTTGGTCCACCCATATTCATCAATACAACTGCTTTTTTCAAGCTTTATCCTTCTTTTCTAATATTATTTTAGTTTGTTTATGTCTGTATGAGAACATACTATCAAGTTGTTTTTCCATAAAAGAAGAAAAAATATTACCTATAAAGCCAAATGGCATTTCATATTCAATTACATCTTTTAATTCACAAACATTACCTTTTTTTGTAAAAATATGAGAGTGTCTCCAAAATTCAAAAGGTGACTTAACAGCAGTATCTACTAGCATATTTGGTTTTTTAATCAAACTAATTTCAACTTCCCATAAAGTTGGTACAAAAAATTTTGTAGTTTTTATTTTCAAAACTTTGCCTTCTGTTGGTACAAAATCTTTACTTAGAAGTTCTACTTTTGTATCTTTTGGGGTAATTTTCTTTATATTATTTGAGTCTAAATGAAACTCAAATAGCTCATCTATACTACATGAGATAAGTGATGTTTTTTCGTATCTTTTCATAATAACTCTTTTATGTCATTTTCTATTTCACTTGGATTAGTGGAAGGTGAGTATCTTTTTATTACTTTACCATTTCTATCAACTAAAAACTTTGTAAAATTCCATTTTATAATACCTGTACCAAATAAACCTGATTGAGATGATTTTAAATATTTATATAAAGGTGAAGTATCATCACCATTTACATCTATTTTTGAGAACATGTCAAATTTTACTTGATAAGTCAAGGAACAAAACTCTTTTATATCTTCATTTGTTCCTGGTTCTTGATTCATAAATTGGTTACAAGGAAAACCCAAAATACTTAAACCTTTTGAAGAATATTTTTCATGTAATTTTTCTAAGCCTTCATATTGATAAGTAAAGCCACATTTACTAGCAACATTTACTATTAACATAACTCTATTTTTATATTTTGATAAAGATATTTCTTCATTATCTATAGTTTTTACTTTAATGTCATAAATTGATGTTTGAGATATTCCTAACATAGGAATAAAAAAAAGTAAAGTTGATAGTAATCTTTTCATATTAATCCTTCTATTTTCAAAATTTTATCATCAAAATAAAAGGATTAGTAGTAGTTTTTTGTCAGTTTAAAGACTTCTTCTTTCTAAATATTCTCTAAATTCTTTTGCTCCATCTTTAGAACTTGTCACAACTGAATCAATATTTTCAAAGCTAATAGTAAGTTTTGATTGTTCAACACTTTCCATTGATTTTATTTTATCAACATTTACAATGATTGAACGATGTATTCTAAAAAATTTCTTTTTATCTAAAAGCTTTTCTAAATCTCCAATTTTCCTTTTCACATATACATCTGCATCTTTTATACGAACCAGTACCTCATCCAAATCTGCTTTTATAAAATATATATCATCAAGTTTGATTAGATATATTTTATTTCCTCTTTTTCCTAGAAGTTTTTCATCACTTGATTGGCTTGATTGTTTAAAACTCTTTATTTTTTCTAGTACTCTTTTTATATCATCGCTTTCTATTGGTTTCATTAAATAATCTATTCCACCAATTTTAAAAGCCTCTATTGCATACTCACTATATGCTGTTTGAAATACAATAAAAGTCTTTGGTTCAAGAGATAAAATAGTATTTGCAAGTTCTAGGCCATTCATTTGAGGCATTGAGATGTCTAGAAAAACTACATCGAATTTTTGCTTTGTAGCTTCTACCAATGCAAGACTTGGAGAATCAAAACTTACAATATCCTCTATTCCCTCTTCATTTAAAAGTCTTGTTAATCTACTTAGAGCTAATTTTTCATCATCGACTATCATTATTTTCATCTATTACTCCTATATATTGTAAACTTCATTTTATCATTTTCTATTGAACTTTTTAAATACCCAATTTTAAGAATTTGTAATCTTTTTTGCAAATTGTTTAATCCTACTCCAAAAATAACTTTTGAAGTAATCTTTCCGCTATTTGTTACTTCTATTTTTTTATCATTTACATTTACATCAATAATTAAACTTTTTCCTGTAAAACCGTGTTTTATTGCATTTTCTACCAAGAGTTGTATTGAAAATTTCGGTAAAAGCATATCATAGTATTTTTCATCACAATTTAAATTAAAAACTATTTTTTCATCAAATCTTATATTTTCTATATGCAAATATGTATTTAACATATCAATTTCACTTTTTAAATCAATCAAACCTTTTTTTGTAATCGCATTTCTTAAAAACTTTGATAATTTTAAAACTGATTCTTCTGCTTTTTTCTGGTCTTGATAAATTAGTTCAGAAATAGAATTTAAAGCATTAAATAAAAAGTGAGGATTTAACTCACTTTCTAAAGCTTCTAATTTCGTCTGTAAAACTTCACTATGGGCTATTTCATTTTTATATTTCATTGAGATGAACTGATGCAATATTAAACCAATCAAAAAAGTCAATAGTCCAATAGTAAAACTTATATCTAACCAATAAAAAGATATGAGTTTTACTATTGGGTATGTATCATCAAATAGAAAAAATGTTAAAGAAAAACCACACCAACCAGCTAAAAAAGAGAAAATGAAACTAATAAAATACCAATACTTTTTTTGAATATTTGGCAAAATATAAAAGTTTGAAATAGAGATAAATAAAAAGGAAAAAAAAGAGATAAAAAAAGCACATGAAGTACTAAAAGCTATAGTTGAAAAATATCTAATCTCTTCATTTATATAATAAAAAACTAAAGAAATCAAAAAACCAAAGAATATTCCTATAATAATTATATAAAGCCAATCTTTATAAGAAATTTGTAATTCAAAGCTTTTCATTTAGCTCCTTATTTAATATACTAGCACCTAAAGCAACACCTGGCCAACCTTGACCAGCAAATATGGTATCTCCTACATTGTATAAGCCCTTAAAAGGAGTTCTACAAGAAGGAATTTGTAAAGCTGATTTTACATTTATAGCTTTTCCTCCACAATTTGCTCTTCCTATAAATCTTTGAAAAGTCAAACAAGTAGCAGAGAATATTTTTGTTATTTGTTCTATATTTATATTATCAAAATAATCTAAAAAATGCTCTAATATAAAGTTTTGTGTCAACTCTTTTTGTTTTTTATAATCATCTTTTGATAAAATTTTCCAAGTAGTGACTTTTGTATGAGTTGAAATAGTTACACTATATCCATTTTGACTCATTTTCTCATCACTTAGTTTTGAAAAAGAGATAAAAAATGAGTTGGAAATACAATTTGGGATATCAGGCTTTAATATGATTTGATAGTGTTCTAAAAACTCTTCTTTACTATTAATTGTAAGGTATGTCGTAAAAGCACTTTGATCACTAAAATCAAACTTTTCATAATAGTTCTTTATTTTTTTATCAAAAAGATTTTTACTATCATATATAGTTGTATTTAACACAATATTTTTTGCTTTATATTCACCTTTTGAGGAATTAATTATATAAGAATCTTTTGATTTTCTGATTTTAATTATCTCTTCATTTTTGTGAACATTTACATCTTTTAATAAATCTTCAATTATAGTTCCCATGCCATTATTTACATAAAATACTTTATGAAAAGGGTAAGATAATCCTAAAGACATAGATAATAAAGAAACATCTTTTGATTTACTCTGTACCGTAATAAGAAGTTGAGCATCTATAAAACTTTGATATTCTTGGCTTATCTCACCCAAAGTCTCTTTTATAAAAGAGTTTGCACTTTTAAATAAATCCATTTCAAAAGTCCCAATCAAATCTTTAAAAGTAAGCAAGGATTTCAAATAAGACTTTAGACTATATTTTGCAAAATGTATATTTTTTATTTGCCAAAATTTTTCATCAATACTTTTAATTTTTTCCCAAAAAATCCTATTATTTTTATTGGGATAGTTTTCTTGTATTTGAGATAAAAAAATTTCAAAATCTCTTATTCTATCTACTACTTTTTTATTTTGAATTGTTCTTATTGCTATTTTTGATTCAACTATATCAGGTACATAGCCAATTTGTTTAAATATATTCTTTATAAGATGATTATCTTCATATCCTACAAAAGTAGTAGCTCCTGCGTTATAATAATTTCCAAATCTTTTAAAAGTACTAGCACATCCCCCAAGATTAGAATCCTTTTCAAAAAGAATATGACTTTTATCTTTATTCAATGCTCCAATTAACGATCCCCCAATACCAGAACCAATTATTGCTAAATCATACTTTTGCATTTTTTGCCTCTTTAAACGCTCTTATTGCTCTATCTCTTGAATACTTCATATTTACTATTGAACTTATATATTTATCTTTTAAAGCACCTTCTACATGTATTAGTTTCGCATCTACATCTTTAAGTTCAGGAATTACACTTTTTATAAATATAGCTTCTTTATCAAATTTTGCTGATTGCAAGTATGGATTAAAAATTCTAAAATAAGGAACACTATCAGCCCCTGTACTTGCAGCCCATTGCCAAGAGCCTATATTTGAACTAGCATCATAATCAAGCAGTCTTTTTGCAAAATATTGCTCACCTTTTTTCCAGTCTATTAGTAAATTTTTACATAAAAAAGAAGAGACAATCATTCTAAGTCGATTGTGCATCATTCCTGTTTTATTAAAGTGTCTCATTGCTGCATCTATTATGGGAACTCCCGTTTTTCCTTCGCACCACTTTTGAAAATCTTCTTCATCTTCACTCCAAGATATTTCTATGTTCTTCCAGTTTTCATTTTCACTTTTTGGAAAATGAAATAAAATATAGTTATAAAACTCTCTCCAAAAAAGCTGTCTTATAAATATTTCACTGTTTTTTTTATTTAGTTCTTTTATTTCATTAAAAATCATTCTGGGTGATAAAGTTCCAAATCTTAAATCAACTCCTAAATTTGAAGTTCCATCTTTATAAAATATATCTCTGTTTTTTCCATACTCTTCTACTTTTTCTCTAAAATCATTTAGTCTATCTTCTGGTGTTTTTTTTAAAAACTCTGGTAAATCAGCTCTTTTAAATCCTAACTCTTCTAAAGAAGGAGTTTTATTTTCATATTTATATAGTTTTTGATTTTGATTTATTTGGGCTTCTCCTATTTTATCTGAGGAACTCAACCAAGATAATGATTTGTAAAAAGGAGTAAATACCTTATAAGGTATTCCATCTTTTTTTAGGTTTTTTCTGGGATTGATTAAAAATGAGTCTAAATATCTTTTTAAAGGTATTATTTCATTTATCTGTTTATCTCTTTTTATAGCATATGAATCAAAATCACTTGAACATAAAACTTCATCAAAACCTAACTTCTCAAGTTCAATAAATACATTTTTAGGAATATCATAAAATATATATAAATCTAAACCAAGACTTTGAAGTGATTTTCTTAAAGCTAATACTGCATCATAAATAAAAGTGACTCTTTTATCCTCAATATCAAGTTTCTCTAAAATATTTTTATCAAAAATAAATATGGGCATTACTTCATTAGATGCTTTTTCTAAGATTTTATTATCTCTTATTCTTAAATCACGTCTAAACCAAAGAATTTGTTTCACAAGCTTTTTCCTAGTTTTTATTTATATTACTAGGAAAAATAGCCAATTAGTAGGTGTTTTTTGTTAGATTATATTTTTTTGTAGCTTTTTTCTTTTTTCTTTTAAAGTACATCATAAAACCAGTTATTGTAAATAGTACCATCATTAAAGATGATAGTCCTAATATTCCTTGAACTATAAGACCAAAGTATTCTCCTGTATGAAGAGGAACAAGACTTTTCATCAATCTATCACTTAATGCTTTATCTTCAAATTTATCATTTTTTATTACTTTATTTGTTTTTGTATTTAGTGTTATTTCACTTCTTGCTCTATCATGTATGGCATTTTTTGCAAAATAACTTATTTTTATTACATCACTTTTTTTACCAATTTGTAAATTAGCATTTTCATACTCTTTGACATTTTTATTAAATAATTGAACTATTTTTTCTATCTTCTCATTTGATATAGAAACTGTAACTTCATCTTTTTTATTTTTTGGTGTTGGCATTCTTTTTTGTCGTATAGGTTTTTCAACCCCTGATACTTTATATAATCCATCTTTCACCCAATCATAAGACAAGGCAAGTCCAGTAAAAGACAAAAACAAATAAAAAGGTATGACCCACATTCCAATTGCAAAGTGCATATTAGACAAAAATGCTCTTTTTTTATCCTTAAAACTAAAAATAAAACTTTTGAAAAATGAGTTTTTTATTCTTTTCCAATAAACATATATTCCACTAAACATAAGTATTAAAAGGGCAAAGGTACAGATTCCAGTTATCTGTTTTCCAATATTCCCAATGATTAGTCCTCTATGAACTATTTCAATAAATTTAAAGAATTCATAACCCTTTGTATTTGGTAATATTTCAGCCGTATAGGGATTAATATAATAATTTATTCCTCTTCTTGCTTGTTTGCCCTCACCATTAGCTTTTATATTAATAACTACAGATCTATTTGCACTACTAGAAAAAATAAATGAATTTATTTTAGCATCAGGAAATTTTTGTTCAAATTTTTCTAATATCGCTTTTGAAGATAGTCTTTTTGTACTTGGAACTTCTATTATATAACTATCTTTATTTATATATTTTAATATCTCTTTTTGATAAGATAACATTGCACCAGTTATTCCCATAATTAGTAAAATAACTCCAGCTGTTAACCCTAAAATCATATGCACTTTAAATAAAAACTTTTTATGCATTTAAATCCTTCTTTTCAAAATAAAATTTCTTTTGTAACATCTTCAAGGGTTTTACATCCCGTAAGTGCCATAGAGATTTCTAACTCATCCCTTAATATTTTTATAATATGTGCCACACCTAAAGCTCCTGATGTAGCAAGTGCAAACATAAGTGGTCTGCCAACTAAAACAGCACTTGCTCCAAAAGCAAGAGCTTTTAAAATATCAGTTCCTCTTCTAATTCCACCATCTAGTAAAACTGGGATTTTTCCACCAACTGCCTCAACAATCTTTGGTAAAATATCAATTGTTGGAACAAGGGTATCTAAAGTTCTTCCTCCATGATTTGAGACAATAATACCATCAATCCCAAGTTCAAGTGCTTTTCTTGCATAAGAGGGGTGAGTAATACCTTTTAAAATAACTGGTAGTTTCGTATTTTCTTTTATAAATTTTATATCTGCCCAAGTAGGAGAATGTGCCATAACCCCATCGAAAATGCTACTTTGAGTTGAGTTTAAATCTAAAGTTAATTGTTTCATTCCTCGTAAATTTATAGCTTCTATATGAGAAGGTAAACAAAAGCCTGCTTTTTGTTCTTTATTTCTAATTCCTGCAATTGGAGCATCTATTGTAATTACTAGTGCTTTATATCCTAAGTTTTCAGCTTTTTTTATTAAAAACAAATTGTCATTCATATCAATTTGCATATATAATTGAAACCATAAGGGTGAATTAGTATAATCAGATATATCTTTTAAAGAAGTACTTGAAAAACCACTTACTATCATACAAGATTCCATGGCGCTTGCAGCTTGCACTGTTGCAATTTCTCCATCATCATGGACTAATTTTTGATAAGCAACAGGAGCCAAAAAAATAGGATGGGCATACTCTTGCCCAAATAGATTTAACTTTGTATTCCCACCTTTTACATCTTCTAAAGTTCTACTTAGAAGATGTATTCTATCAAAGGCTTTCTTATTTGTCCTATAAGTGATTTCATCTGCTGATGCAGATGAAATATAAGCCCAAGCATTTGTATCTACCCTAGATTTTGCAAAGCTTTCATAATCATCAACACAAACAATCTCATTTGGAATATAATCCAGTTTTGCTTCTATAGTATTCAATCTAAAGTTCCGCCCATTCTTGAATTAGTTTATGATAATGAATTGATAAATCTACAGCTTCTTTAGTCTCTCCATATTTTGACCTTAAACTTTGAATTGTATTATCAAGTTCAAATAAAATACTTCTTTTCCACGCACTTCTAATCATACTTTGAGTCCACATAAAACTTACCATTCTTACACCGCTGACAACTGGTTCAACTCTGTGTAAACTAGTAGAAGGATAGAGTATCAGATCACCTGCTGGAAGTTTCACTTCATGGGTTCCAAAAGTATCTTCTATAATCATTTCCCCACCTTCATACTCTTCAGGTTCTGTAAAAAACAAAGAGCAAGAGATATCAGTACGAAAGTTTTTACCAACTGTTGTATCATATAAAATTGAGTTATCAACATGATTTCCATAAGCACCACTATTTTCGTATCTATTTATAAAAGGTGAAATTATATGATTTGGCAAGGCAGCTGAGACAAAAAGAGGATTTGATTTTAAAGTAGAAGTAATAATATCTCTTAAATGTTTTAACAAAGGATCATTTTCGGCTAGTTGTAGATTACTTTTTACATTAATAGCTTGACTTCCAGCTGTTAGTTTTCCATCAATCCAAGTAGCTTCATCTAAGAGTTTTCTACACTCTTTTATTTGTTCCTTTGTTAATACATTTGGTATGTGTAAAAGCATTTTATTCCTTTTTATAAACTAGTCCCAAAAAGGGGGACTAATTTTGATTAAAATTTATAACTATAAGTTAATAAAGCTGACCTTGCAGCTCCTGGTGTATATCTAAATCCATCTTTATTGGTATTTGCGACATACTCTTCATCTGCAATGTTGTAAACATTTAACTGCAAAGATGAATGTTTATCTATTTTATATGAAGCCATAGCATCAAATACTAAGAAGTCTTCTATTACTGTCATTCTTCCATTTACAGGAGTATCTTGTCCTGATTTTGATGATGAAACTTTTTGTTCACCCATATATGTGGCACCTAACCCAACAGTAAAGGCTGGCGTAAAGTTATAAGTACTCCATAAAGTTGCACTCCAATCAGGTGTAAATCTTAAAGCTGCACCATCATCACTTCTACCTTTTGCTTTAGATTTTGTTTTATCTTTAGCAAACCCTGCACTAATTGAAAATTTATCAGTAACTTGACCAACAATTCCAATTTCGATACCTTTTACCTCTTTTTCACCTTCTTGTGTATATGTTCCATCATCTTCTTCTGTTATTTGATTCTTTGCCAAAGTTTTATATATGGCTGCTGTTAAAGATAATCGATTATCTAAGAAATTCCATTTTGTACCTATCTCAGTCGTTGTTGATTCCTCAGGGTCTTTATTTGGATTATCTAAACTAGTATCAGAAGTTGATAAAGGTGATAATTTTCCTCCTGGTTGTAACTGAGAAGTGGCATGAGAAATGTATATGCTTCCATTTTCTAGTGGTTTATAAACAAAACCTAATTTCCAACTTTTTAAAGTACCACTATCTTCAATATCAACAGGACGATATAATGTAGGTCCTCTTCTTACTTCAGTATAACTTTCAATACCTGATTCTTTTAATTTATATTTATCAAGTCTTCCTCCCCCTATAAACATAAATTTATCAGTTAAGGAAATAGAATCAAATAAATATACACCTGCAGTTTCAACCTCAACTTTAAGATTTTTAGGAGTAAATGATAAATCTCTTCCTGTAAGTGAATCACTTGGATTTGGATTATATAAATTTGCAGCTGACATAGCTCCTACATTTTTATAAGATTTTGATGTCTTTTTCTCTTTTATAAACTCTAATCCTGTACTCAAACTATGTGAAATACTCCCTGTTTCAAAGCTTGACGAAAGATTTGTTTTATTTACAATTATTTCATTTTCTTCCCACTTTTGATTAGAAAACCTATTAACAGTCCAAGAATTAGGATTATTTACATCTGTTACATCAGCAGAGGCTAATCCTCTTGTTATCATTCTTTGTTTCGTTTTTGAATATTTCGTAATATTACTTATTGTTGTAGAATCAGAGAAATCATGTTCAAATAATAAACCAAATGTATCTGAAGTAGCTTTTTCAAAATCAGATTTACTACCATAAAAGTCTTCTCTATCAGCTTTTTTAGGACTTATACCTGCAGCTTCTAATGCAAAATAAGGTACACTATTAAGCCCAATAGTAGGTACTCCTGCATCAGGGATATCATCTTGCTTAAATCTTTCATAATTGATTGTAGTTCTAGTGTTTGTTCCTATTCCAAACCCCAATGAAGCAGCTATTCCTGTTCTATCTATCTCTAGAACATCTCTTCCTGCTACATCGCCTTTATGTTTTAGTAAATTTATTCTTAAACCAGTTGTTTCATTTAATTTTTTATTTAAATCAGCTGTTACCCTTCCATTTTCACCTGTACTATAACCCAAACTAATCTCAGCAGCATCTTTATTTTTAGGTGATTTTGTTACTTGATTTATATATCCAGATGAAACACCTCTTCCATTATCAGCTCCAACTGCACCTTTTGTAATTTCTACAGCTTCAGTATTATACATATCTTTTACAGAGTTTGAACTATCTCTTACCCCATCTTTATAAATACTAGATTGAGTATCAAAACCTCTCATCATGATATTATTTTTATCATTTGTACTACCATTTTCACCTAAGTTTAAAGTAATACCAGGAGTATTTCTCAAAGCTTCTTGTAGAGTTGTTGCTTGTTGTTCTTTTAATACTTTTTCAGTTACTACAGAAATTGTTTGGGGAGTATCAATTAAATCTTGTGTGATTTTTGATGAAGAAGATTTATTTACTTTATAACTATTTGTATAGTTTTGTTCTTTTTCTTTTGTCTCTACTACATTTATGGGTAAAACTGTAGGATTCGACATAGTTGTATCCGCATTTAGAATAACTGGACTTGATAATAATACACTAGCTGTTACAACTGATGCACCTAAATAGTTTGTAGTTTTATGTTTTTTACTTACGATATATTTTTCCACTCATTTCCTCCAAGAAATAAAAGTTTTAAATAGAAAATAATTTGACTATTTAAAAAGATTTGATTTGATTTTTTGGCTGGCTATATGTAGAAAAATTACTTTTGCTGGCTAGACTTTGTTTATTTGGTAAGTATTAGTTTATTTGATTTTGTTATTTTTAGATAATAAGCTTGTCCATCATGGATGATTTGAATAGAGTTTCCTTTTTGAAATATCTCTTTTGATTCAATCTTTCTATCTTTGTTTCCATTCATGCTAATACTCCATTTTCATTTAGTTAACACAGAGTTAATGAGGTTAACTAAAAGTTAATGGGATATTAACAAAGAGAAGCTTAAGTTTCAATTAAAATTGATAATCGTTATTATAATTATAATCTATTCATATCTTAATGCATCAATTGGGTTAAGTCTTGCAGCTTTTCTTGCAGGGAAATATCCAAAAACAACACCTATAAGAGTAGAAAAGAAAAATGCTATTAAAATTATTTTTTCATTTATTATAAATGGTAAATCAAAAGATGAAACACCGATATAACCTATACTAATACCTAATATTATTCCAATAATTCCACCAAGTGTAGATAAAACTATAGCTTCAACTAAGAATTGAAGCAAAACTTCACTCTCCATTGCACCAATAGCAAGTCTTATTCCTATCTCTTTTGTTCTCTCAGTTACAGATACAAGCATAATATTCATAATACCAATACCTCCCACAAGTAAACTAATTGCTGCAATTGAACCTAATAAATAAGTTAACATTTGTGTTGTAGAAGTCATAGAAGAAAGTAAATCTTCCATATCCCTTATATAGAAGTTATCACTTTCCCCTACTTTTATACTTCTTCTATCTTGCATCAAAAGTGTAATATCTTTTTTGGCTTTTTTGATGTTTTTATTTGAATTTACAGAAATAATTATAGATTTTACATCTTTATTTCCTTGAATCTTTCTTTGTAACATTCGTAAAGGAACAACTACTATCTCATCTTGATCTTGTCCAAAAGTTGAAGCTCCCTTTGACTCTAATACTCCAATGACATTACAGGAAAAGTTTTTTAGTCTTATTTTAGCTCCCACTGGATTTTCACTTCCAAATAGTTGTTTGACAATTGTGGTACCTAAAATACAAGATGATTTTCCACTATTTAATTCACTTTCATCAAAATATCTTCCCTCTTTTAGTTTCCAATCTTTTATTACAAAATAATCATTGTTTGTACCAACAACACTTGAGGTATAACTCTTATTTAAATAGATTAAATTGACTCCTGTACTATTATCAGGTGCTACTGCTTTCATATTATCAATTTGATTCTTTATTGCAGTAACATCATCAATCTTGAAAGCTTTTGCACTGTTATCAGTTCTAGGCCCTCCTCTTCTTTCTTGTCCAACACGAAGGATTAACATATTTGTTCCAAGTTTTTCAATATTTTCTTTTACACTAGCGGTTGTTCCATCACCTAGCATAACCATTCCTATAACAGAAGCAACTCCAATTACTATTCCCAAAACTGTTAAAATAGAGCGTAAGATATTTCTTCTTATCTCTTTTATGGCAATTAAAAAGGCTTTTAATAACATTATTTAAATCCTTTTTTCAAACTATCATCGATATGTCCATCTCTAAAATAAATTATCCTATTTGAATAAGCTGCCATCTCCTCTTCATGGGTTATCATAATAATTGTGATATTTAACTCTTCATTTAACTGTTTTAATAAATTCAATATTTCAACACTTTTTATACTGTCTAAATTTCCAGTTGGCTCATCTGCTAAAAGTATTAAAGGATCGGTTACTAATGCTCTTGCAATTGCAACACGCTGTTGTTGTCCACCTGAAAGTTGAGAAGGTGCATTATTTGCAACACTTTCTAAACCAACTTTTTTTAAAGCTTCCATTGCTAAGATTTTTCTTTGTTTTGTTGGAACCTTTCTATAAATTAATGGTAATTCCACATTTTCTAAAGCGCTTGTTCTGCCTAAAAGATTGAAGCCTTGAAAAACAAAACCAATATAATTCTTTCTTATTACTGCTAATTGGTTTCTATTTAGTTTTTCTACATTTATGTTATTAAACAGATATTCTCCACTACTTGGAGAATCTAAACAACCTATTATATTCATAGAAGTTGATTTACCACTTCCACTTGCTCCCATTATAGATATGAATTCTCCTCTTCTTATAGAAAAATCTATACCATTTAAGGCATGAGTTATAGCTTCCCCTTTTCCATAGGTCTTAACTATATTTTTAAACTCAATTACTACTTCATTATCATTCATCATCACTACTTTGAGAAATAATTACTTCATCATCTACTTTTAAGTCTTTTGATTCAACACTTGTAACCGTACCGTTTGTATCCAAAATTTTTATTCTTATTCTTTGTGGTTTATTGTCTTTTAATATCCAAACATTCCCAAATTCTATTTTCCCTACACTTTTTGCTTCTCTTTTTACCATTGGTCTCTTAGGACCAACTATTCCAGCCCCATTTTTGTTCTCTTTATTTTTCAAAGTAGGCTTAAATCTTAAAGCACTATTTGGTACAAGTAATTTATCTTTTGATTCTTTTGTAATAATCTCTGCACTAGCAGTCATTCCTGGTCTTAAAAATAGTTTTTCATTGTCTACTAAAACTACAGTTTCATATGTAACTACCCCATTTACTTCTACAGGATTTAGTCTTACTTGTTTTATCTTTCCTTTAAATGTCTCTTTTGGATAAGCATCAACTGTAAAGGTGACATTTAACCCTTTTTTTATATCTGCAACATCTGCTTCATCTATACTTACTACTAAATCCATTTTTGATAAATCTTTTGCTAAAGTGAATAATACAGGTGTTGACATAGATGCAGCAACTGTTTGTCCTACTTCTACTGCTCTATTTAAAACTATTCCATTAATAGATGATTTTACAACTGCTTTATCAAGATTTTGTTCATCAGTTTTTAGATTAAACTCTGCTTGTTTTACTTTTGCTTCCATTGAATCAAAGCTTGAAAGAGCACTTTCATAATCAAATTTTGATTCATCAAGTATATTTTGAGAAGGATATTTTCCACCTGACTGTTCATACATTCTTAATGTTCTAGTATAAGTTAATTTTTTACTTTTTACATTTACTTCATTTTCTTTTAAATTTGCTTTTGCAATAGTTAATGAAGCTTTTGAACTATCTACTTGTGATTGTAATTTTGTAGTATCAAGTTTTGCTAATATTTGCCCTACTTTAACTTCATCATTAAAATCTACATATATATCTTTTATTGTTCCTGAAACTTCAATTCCAATATCTACACTATTTGTTGGTTTTAAATTTCCTGTAGCTGAAACTACTACTTCTAAATCACCTTTCTTGATTTTGGAAGTATCATAATGAAACTCTTTTTGTTCATTTTGATTAAACATAAAAAAATAAAAACAAAGTCCAACAATAATCAATAATAAAAATATTCCTATAAAAAGATTACTTTTCTTTCCTTTTTTACTTTTATATTTATCTAAATCATTTTGTAAAGTTTCATTCATCTTTTTATACCTTTGTTTTAAAATATAATTTAGAATATTGAAGTTTTATATCAATATTATTTATTGTCAAATCATATTCATTAATTTTTTTTGTGTTTTCCAATATCTCTAAATCATAATCAGAACTCATTCCTGATTCATTTGAATTCCGATTAGCATTTATTAATTCATCATATAAATTTAAATTTTCTTTTATAATTTTACTTTGTTGTTCATATGTATCTATTTGAGTTAATATTTGTTCATACTCATACAAAGTTTCATCTTTTATATCATTAAGTGCAATTTTTTGTTTAAGAAGTTCTAATCTTGATTTTTCTACTGTACTAGATTTATTTATATCATAAATAGGCATAGATAAATTCAAAGAAATAGAACCATTTTTTGAAGTTGATTGCGTATCACTTTGAAGATTTTCATTTCTTGAATATGAATAATTTGTTCCCACTGAAAGTTGAGGAAGATACGAGCTCTTTAACTTTTTATAAGAACTATCTAAAACTTTCACTTTAGAATTTTCATATTTAATATTCAAATTATTTTTCAAAAATTCATTTTTGTCTATTATTTTAAAGTCAATCAAATCTATTTGGTTATATTTTAAATTTGTATATTTAGACAATTCATATTCTTTATCTTTTAGTGAATTTTTTAAAGATATATTCTCTTTGTATTGAGTATTTTTTGACATAATTGCATCATTTAATTCTGTAATATCTGCATTTCCAGCTTCATATTGAATTTTTTTTAAGATTAACTCTATTTCTTTATTTTTTAAAGAGTATTCACTTTGTTCAATTTGCAGTTTTACCTTTTTAATTTCTAATAAAGTCTCGTAAATTGTCTCTAAAATTGCTTTATTTTCAATCTCCCAAGCTATTAGATCAGAGTTTAGCACATCTTTTGCATTCTTGATTGTAAACTCTATTCCTCCTGATTTATATATTGATTGAGAAAATCCAATTGAAACACTTTTTGTTAAACTATCACTTTCAGAATTAAAAGAATGACTTCTGTTTAATCCTGAGCTAATAGTAATTGGAGATATCCAATCATTTTTTGAAGATTCATAGTTCTTTTGGATTATCTTCTTTTCTGTTTGTCTTAGTACTTTTTTGCTATCTTTTAACACTTCTAATTCATTTGCATTAAGTAATGAACAGAGAACTAGCATAATAATTAGTTTATACAAAAATTACCTTTTTTTATTTGTATTATATAAGTAATTAATTAATAGTTTATTAACATAATCAATTTAGATAATCATTATTAATATTATAAGATATTTTACCTTTTAGCAAAAAAAACATAAAATATCTTAAATTTTAATGATAATAATTATCATTTTATCATAAATTAAGTTTTCTTTTTGTAGGATTATGAGAATTATTATCATAAAGGATTAATTCATGTCTGATTTACTTTTGAAAAGAGAAATTAGAAAAGTACTTAGAGAATCTGGTCTTGAAAAGAGTTCAAGAATGGTATGTTCAATAGTTAAAGTTTTGAATATGAAACATAAGAATATTGATTCAACTAAAGCACATTTATTTGCAAAAGAGTTGCTTGCTTAATCTAAAGAAAGGAATAAATGAAAAAGATACAGAATCATGAGATATTGCGTTTTTCTCTGACATCTGACTTATGTTGATTATGATGGTATAACAATTATAATAAAATCTAAACCAAGCGTAACTTACGCATTTTAAAAGGAAAATAAAATATGAATAACACAAAAAAACTACTAATCTCACTTTCAGTTGTAACTGCAATTGCACTAACTGGTTGCGTTACGGAATCAAATACTGGCACTAAACAAGAAGTTGTTAAATCAAAAACAATATTAGAAGCTTATGCTAATATTGCAATTGATAATTATACAGATGCATTAAATGATGCAAAAGCTTTGGTAACAGCAATTGATAAATTTGCTTCTAATCCTACAGAAGAAAGTTTACAAAATGCAAAAAATGCTTGGTTAACTTCAAGAGAAAGTTATGGTCAAACTGAAGCATTTAGATTATCAAATGGTCCAATTGATGCAGAAGATGGATGGGTTGCAAAAAGTTATGATGCCTTAGAAGGACAAATTAATGCTTGGCCATTAGATGAAAATATGATTGATTATACAATTGATGCAAATGGTAAAAAAACAGCAGGTAATATTATTGATACTGTTGGAGTATTTAATCCAGGAGGAGAAGATGCAAAACCAGTTGATGTAACAAAAATTACTGCTAATGCTATTTCAGAATTAAATGAAAATGGTGGAGAGGCAAATGTTGCAAGTGGATACCATGCCGTAGAATTTTTATTATGGGGACAAGATCAAGATTATTCAAATTTCTTAAAAGATTCAATTACTAATGGACCAATGACAGCAGGTCAAAGACCACTTAGTGACTTTACAAGTGATGTAGATGCTCCAAGAAGATTAGAGTATTTAAAAGCTGCTTCACAAAAAATAGTAAGTGACTTAGAAGTTGTAACTTCTGCTTGGGCAAAAAATGTTGATGGAACTAAAGGATTATATAGAGCTGCTATTTTAGATCAATTAAAAGGTGATAATGCATCAAAAAACATATCTCAAAATGATGCTTTAAAACAAATCATTGCAGGTATGGGTGTATTTATGAAATCAGAATTAGCAAATGAAAGAATTGCAGTTGCGGTATTAACACCATCTGAAGAAGATGAACACTCTTGTTTTTCTGATAACACGCATAGAGATATCGCTATGAATTATCAAGGTTTCAAAAACATTTTAACTTCAACTTATAATGGGAAAAAATATGGCCCATCTCTTTTAGATAAAGTGGATGGAGATTCTAAAGCAAAAATTGAAAAACTTATGAAATCAATTGAAGAAAAAATTGCCTTAGTAGACGAAACTGCAAAAACAAAAGAACATTTTGATTATCAAATAAGACCAACAAGTCCTATGTCAAAAGTGATTGTAAAACTTAAAAATGAAATGAGAAAACTTGGTGATACTATGGTTGATGTTGCTAGTGCAAATGGAATAAGCTTAACAAAAGATGATGTAACAGACGCAGATGAAACTAAACTTTAATCTCTTAGCATTTTTACTATTATTTACAACAACTCTATATTCATCTCAACAAGAGATGAATAATGAAGATTATGATAAATATATATTAGGAAGAAGTTTTTTTACTATTCCTTGGGTTGAGGCACCTAGTGCCACAACTGCAAGGGATGGTCTTGGACCTTTGTTTAATGCAAATGCTTGCATAGCATGTCACCCAAACACTGCAAGAGGTGTTTTATACAATAAAAAAAATGAAGCTTCAAAGTCTTTAATTCCAAAACTTTCAATTGACTCAGATAATTCAAAATTGCATAAAAATATTTTAAAAAGAGATGGTTTTATTCCTGATTCAGTTTATGGTGCTCAAATATCTATAAGTGGGGTACAAGGTGTTCCATATGAAGCAAATGTAAATATTGACTTTGAGAAAATAAAACTTTTTTTTGACAATAAAGAACACTATATTTATAAACCAAAATATACTTTAAAAAATCTAAATTATGGTCATCTTACTAATTCAACAAATATATCATACAGAATTGCTCCAACGCTTTATGGAATGGGTTTGCTTTCAAAAATAGATGAAAAATCAATTCTTGCAAATGTGGATGAAAATGATTCAAATCATGATGGAATAAGTGGAAGAGCAAATTATGTTTACTCAAAAATTACAAAAAAAGAAGAGTTAGGGAGATTTACATATAAAGCAAGTGTTGCTTTTGTAAAAGAACAAATAGCAAATGCAGCATTTAATGATATGGGATTGACAACAAGTCTTTTAAAAGGTGAGAATTGTACTAAATCTCAAACTGCTTGTTTAAAAGCTCCAAAAGCTAGAGATGAGATAGATATTACAGATGAAAGATTAGATGCAATTACTTATTATTTAGAAAATCTTCCAACTTATACTCCAACAAAAAGTAAAAACTTTGAAAAAGGTATAGAAGTATTTTCTAAGATTGGATGTACTTCTTGTCATGTGCCCTCATTAAAAGCAAATGACGGTACAGATATTTATACTTTTTCGGATCTTTTATTACATGATATGGGAGAGGGTTTAAGTGATGGAAGAAGTGAGTTTCAAGCTTCAAAAAATGAATTTAGAACAACTCCATTGTGGGGATATACTGTTGAAAGAAAAGCTTATAGATTATTACATGATGGACGAGCGAATACATTTCAAGAGGCTATTTTATGGCATGGAGGAGAAGCAACAAAGGCAAAAGAAAATTATGTTGCTTTAAATAAAAAAGAAAAGAAACTTTTAATTGAGTTTCTAAAAGGATTATAATGAAAAAAATATTTTTGATACTTATTATAAGTTTCATGTCATTATTTGCAAAAGATACTATGCTTGATTCTATTTTAAAAAATGTTTCAATAGTAAATGTTGACAATACTATAAAAAATGCACAAATTCTAAAAAAAGATTATTCTGCACAAAACTTTACTACTTTCATAAAATCATGGAAAAAAGTTGAAGCATTTTATTTTGCAGGAGATATTGATGATAATTATATTGATACTCCAAGATATATTGATGTATTTCATAATCTAAAAGAAGATCTTAGTGTTCAAATGCAAAGAGTTATTGACTCAAAAGATGAACCACAAATTGCACTTTTTAAAAACTCATTTAAAACGGTAAATGCTTTAGAGTATATTTTATTTAATGATAAAACAATTACAAAAAGAGAAAAAGCAATAGCAGATGTTATTGTTGATTCTATTATCTCTAAGTTAGATGATATAAAAGAAGTTTATGAGGGTTATTTAACTAGAACTAAAAAAGATGACCTATGGGAAAATAGTTTAGTTATGAATACTTTAATTGCTAGTACTTATAAACTAAAAGAGTGGAGAATAAAGGTTCCCCATAAAGAAAAAGAGTATATTTTAAGTAATAATACAAATGCAGCAATTGTAGCTATATTAGAAGCAAATGAAGAGATTATAGGTGAACAAAAATATTACAATTTTGCAAATATGGCGAAAGAAAATGGAGCAAAAAAAGAGACTATAGAAGCACAAGCTTTATTAAACAAAGCTCTTAAAAGCGCAAAAAATAATTCAAAAGATTTGTATGATGCAGTAAATGAACTTCATGTATCTTACTTTTTATCTTTGATTGAACAACTTAGTATCACAGCTAAAATTTTAGAGGCTGATGGAGATTGATTTGAACGATCTAATCGTATTTGAATACCTTATAAATCCAAATAAAAGAATATTTTGGGTTTATATTATTTCATCAATTTTAATAACATTTATATATTTTATCTATACAAAAAAAAGTAATAAAGTAATATTGTCATCAAAGTTATGGTTACATCCAAGTGCAAAACTTGATTACTCTTACTTTTTTTTGGGATACTTTATAAATGTTTTTTTATTAATACCATTTATTTTAAGTGCAAAATCAGTGGCTTTTGCTGTTTCAAGATTTTTATATCTAAATTTTGGAATGGTTCAAAACACTTTTTTTTCATATAAAGAAACCCTACTTTTATATACCTTAGCTCTTTTTGTTTGTAGTGACTTTACAAGGTATATATTACATAGACTTTTACATGAAGTAAAATTCTTATGGGAATTTCACAAAGTTCATCATAGTGCAAAAGTTCTAAACCCACTTACTTTTTACAGAGTTCATCCAGTTGAAAATATACTTTTTGGACTAAGATATAGTTTAAGTGTTGGTTTTGTAACTGGTATATTTGTATATTTTTTTGGAGCTATGATTGATATTTATATGATATTTGGTGCAAATGTATTTATTGTTATTTTTTCCCTTTTAGGGTCAAACTTAAGACATACACATGTACCAATCTCATATGGTAAATATTTAGAAAAAATATTTATTTCCCCAAAGCAGCACCAAATACACCATAGTAATAAACACTTTGATAAAAACTATGGAGGATATTTGGCTATTTGGGATTATATGTTTGGAAGTTTAAAACTCTCAAAAGATGTAAAAGTTTTAAAATTCGGACTTAGAAAAGAACAAATGAAAGAATACACAACTATTAGAGGTATTTTATTTTTTCCTTTCAGAAACTTATTTAATAGGAGACAATTATGACAAAATCGATTTTAATTGCAAGTTTACTTTTTGTAAGCATGTACAGTAGTGAATTAACCCCACAAGAAACCTTAGGTAAAAGCCTATTTTTTGATAAAAACCTATCAAAAAATAAAACTATGTCTTGTGCAACATGTCACAATCCTGATATGGGATTTAGTGACCATAGAGGAAATGGTGTTTCAAATATGGCATCATTGGGAGATAATGGTAAATCAGTTGGTGGAAGAAATGCACCAACAGCATCATATGCGAATCAAACACCAAGCTTTCATTATGACAAAAAAGAAAAAGCTTATGTTGGTGGACAATTTTGGGATGGGAGAGCTAGTACTTTAGAAGACCAAGCAGGAGGACCACCTTTAAATCCAGTAGAAATGGAAATGCCAAATGAAAATGAGGTTATGAAAAGAGTACTAGAAAATCCATATTATGTAAGTGCTTTCAAAGATATTTATGGAAAAGACATATTCAAAGATCCTAAAAAAGCTTTTGTAGCTTTGACAAAAAGTATCGCAAGCTTTGAAAGAACAACAGAATTTTCACCATTTGATTCTAAATATGATAGATATTTAAGAGATGAATATGACTTAACTCCACTTGAAGATTTAGGGAAAGCTCTATTTTTCTCAAATAATAATAACTCTTGTTCAACTTGTCATGTTTTAAAAGGTGAAGATAAAGAAGGTGAGACATTTACAAACTTCCAATATCACAATATTGGAGTACCTGTAAATCATGCTTTAAATAAAAAAAGTGGTACAAAAAGTGCTGATGAAGGATTATTAGCAAATCCAACAGTTACAGATGTAAATCAAAAAGGGAAATTTAAAGTTCCAACACTAAGAAATGTAGCAGTTACAGGTCCATATATGCATAATGGTGTATTTAAAGAGTTAAGAACTGTTATTGAGTTTTATGATAAATATAATAATCAAGAACGAACAATAAATCCAGAAACTGGTAAAAAATGGGCTGATCCAGAAGTTGAAGAAACTATTGCGAAAGAAGAATTAAAAGCACAAAAATTAACTGATAGAAAAGTTGATGCACTTGTGGCATTTCTAAAACTACTTACTGATAAAAAGTATGAGCACTTATTAAAATAGTTTTATTTAGAAGAGTATAATCTACTCTTCTAAAACCTTCGTAAACTCTTCATAAAGTCCATTTTGAACTTCTCTTTCAAGCTCTAAAGTTATATTTATAGGTTTATTACCATCATAAGATTTACTATTACAACGTCCCAGATAAATAAAGGGTTGAACCTTTTTATCTTCATGGGAGATCTTTCTTACAAACAGATGCAACCTTGTTTTGTATTTTATATTTTGAGTTAGCCTTAATCCATCACTTTTATCACTACTCATATTTGGTTTACTAACATAAGTAATCAAATTTTTATCTAAAAAATTGTTTTTATACTTTGAGGACTTAGACATCTTATCTTTTTGTAAAGTTATAAATAAAAAGAAATCGTCCTTATGCTTTAGAAAACCACTTCCTCTAAAGGAAGTATGTATTTTGTCAAGATTACATACTAAAGCTATATTTAGCATGTTGTAATTTTCATGAAGTTTTAAAAATGGTAAACCATAATTCTTTTCTTTGAAAGTTTGTTTGTAAGTTATAATTCCATAATTTAAACTATGTTCCACAAAAGTTTTTGCTTCATTTTTTTCTAATATCTTTTCAAACTCTTTTGTAATAAATAGTTTTTCATCTTTTAAATCTACAAGTTTTAGATATCTTTGCACTTGTAATTTATCAAAGAACTCTTGATTTAGATATCTAAAAGAGTGCTTTATTGTATCCTTAGAAACAAAATCTAACTCTTTATTTAGTAAATCAAAAATCTGTTTTTCATCACAGGATTTATGAGTCAATAAATACTTCAAAATAACAAACTCATAAACTCTTTTTATGGGTAATAAAAACTCAAAAAATCTTATTGCTTTTATAAAATTTTCATCTTGGCATAAAGCTTTTATCTCATCTTTATCTTCAACTTTTTGTAAAAACTCGATATATGATTTTGACTCGGAAATAAAATCAAGTGGAGTAATGTGGTCACTAAAAGCAATATAATCTTCTAGCATAGGAATTTTATTTGAAAGTAGAGATTTAAACTCATAGTACTTTTGTTTTAAATACCTCATAGAATAGAAATTCTCTTTTTCAATTTGTTCCAATACTCTTTTTTTAGATATCTCATCCATGCTAATAAAAGCACGAGCAATATTTGCAAAATCATTTGAAAGTGCAATTTTCAAACTCTCTTTATCTATAATCTTATCACCTAATAATCCAAAGGCTACCATATAAGCTCTATTGTGATTACCAATAAAATCTAAAATAGTCACGAACTCTTTGTTTTTATGTTTTCGTAAACCTCGACCAAGTTGTTGCACAAAGACTATTGAAGAGTTTGTTGGTCGCAAAAAAAGTACACTATTGATTGAGGGAATATCAATTCCTTCATTAAAAATATCCACGCTACAAATCACTTCTAAGTCATGAGTATCATCTTCCAAGTTTTTTATATACTCTTCTCTTTTTTCTATGGAGTCACCACTTGTTAAGCCAATAGACATGATTCCTTTTTTGCTAAACTCTTCAGCCATAAAGTTTGCATGCTCTTTTGAAGCACAAAAAGCTAAAGCTTTTCTTTTCTTACCATCAAAGGAATAAAAATCCATCTTTTCAATAATATAATCGACCCTTTTATTTACCATCAAAGCTTTAGATAACTGTGATATATTTAAAATATCAATATTTTCATAATCAATTGATTCAATATCGCATATTCCATAATAATGAAAAGGTGAGATTAAACTATGCTCCAAAGCATCACTAAGCCTTATATCACAAGCAATATTTTCATCAAAGACTTCATAAATATTTCCCTCATCACTTCTATTTGGAGTAGCTGTAAGTCCTAATAAAAACTTAGGCTCAAAATAATCACAAACTTTTTCATAACTAGGACTTGTGATATGGTGAGCTTCATCAATAATTATATAATCAAACTCCTCTTTTAAAAAGTTCTCATAATTTGAACTAAGCGTTTGAATAGTTGTAAATAAATACTCTTTATCAATCTCTTTTTTATTTCCTGTATATAGACCCATAGTTTTATTTGAAATAATCTTCTCAAAACTATTTTTTGCTTTTATTAAAATATTTTCCCGATGAACTATAAATAAAACTCTTTTAGGCTTATATGCTTTTACATCAAAAGCTGCAAGATAAGTTTTCCCTGTACCAGTTGCTGCAAGCACTAAGGCTTTTGTTTGTTTTTTATCTCTTAGATGTTGTAAGTTATATAAAGTCTCTTCTTGCATACGATTTAGTGTAAAACTGCTTTTATAAGAAAACTCTTCTATTTTGTTTTTATGATAAAAGTTTTCATAATCATTTAGAAATCCACTATCAACTTCAAAACTTTGTTTAAATAAAATATCAAATTCCCTTAATATCTCATTTGCAAAAATATCATCTTTTTTTGAGACTGTTTTTATATTCCATTCCACATTACTTTTAAAAGCACTTGCAGTTATATTTGAAGACCCAAGCAGTATCTTGTAATTATCTGCAAACTCAAAAATATATGCCTTTGTATGGAAACCTTTTTGGAAATGACTTGTATCATATATTTTAAGCTCAATATTTTCATATTCAAGTAGTTTTTCTAAAGCTTTTGGTTGGGTAAAGTTTAGATAAGTGGAAGTTAGGATTTTACCTTTTATTCCATTTTTTTGACAAAACTCTAGACTATCAAGTAAAAGTTGAACTCCAGAGAAGTTTATAAAAGCTACAGAAAAATAGTAGCTTTTACATTCTCTTAAAAGTTTTGTTAAATGGGTATAAAAATTACTATTAGACCCATTTGTAATAAGAGAGTTCACTTTATTTTAGTTTTTCTTTTAAGATGATTTTACCTGTTTCAACACCTGGTTGGTCATAGGTATTTATTTGTACAAATTTTCCTACAATTGAAGTTAATAACTCATATGAAAACATTAGTTTCCCAATATTAAATTCATCTTGTGATTGGATAGTTATCACATCACAAGGGATATCATCTAATGTACCTATTGCTTCAATTGTTGCATCAGCTTGTTTATTTATCAAATCTTTAAATTTAATATCATTTAAATAATCTAACTCTTCCAATCCCTCCAAAGATAAATCAGGAATGGTCATCTCATCTTGAAAATCTTCTATTTTTATAAAGGTAACCGTCTTATCCCTTTTACCCTCAACTATTAGTTGTAAAAAAGAGTGTTGGTCAATTGGTCCCACTAAGCCAATAGGTGTTAAGGCTTGTTTTGTTCCATTTATATTTATCTTTCCTAAACTCTCTCCCCAAAGTTGAACATACCATTTATTAAAACCCTCAAGCAAAAGTGAATAAGAAAATACAACATTTATATTAAATCTATTTTTATTTTCAACCAAAAATCTAGCTTTTTCCATAAGTAAAGAATAATATTCATCTTTAGAAAAAAAGCTATCACTTACTTCTTTACAACCACTTAATAACTCATCTATATCCAAACCCATAATTGCTAATGGTACAAGTCCCACAGTTGAAAATACAGAAAACCTACCACCCACATCTTTTGGGATTTCAAAGGTTTTAATATCCCTAGAGTTTGCAAAAGTTTTTAGCTTACTATCATTTTCTGTTATGCATATGGTATTTTTAGAATCTATATTTATAAGTGTATGTAAATACTTTAAGATACTAACTGTTTCAACTGTTGTTCCTGACTTACTTATTATTATAAAAAGTGCATCATTTAGATTTATTTTACTAATTCTTCTTTGTAAATCTAAAGGGTCAGTAGATTCTAAAAAGTGAAGCTTTTTATCATTTTCTTTGTGTTGTAAAAACTTATGAATAGCAAAAGTTCCTAAAGAACTTCCACCAATTCCTACAACTACTATATCTTTTTGAGTTACACTTTTAGCAAACTCTTTTATATCACTTGTATCTTGATAAGGAAGATTATAATAACCAATATAACCCTTCTCTTTTTCTATTTTTTCAAATATTTCTTTATTTGATTTTATTTGATAAAAGTTTTTATTATATTTCATCTTATTTCGCTTTATTATAAAAATGATTTGTAGCTTCTACAAAACCATCTATACTTCCACAATCAAACCTTTTACCTTTGAACTTATATCCTATTACCATATTCTCTTTTGCTTGTATCATAAGAGAATCAGTGATTTGAAGTTCTCCATTTTTACCTGGTTTTGTATTTTTTATTATTTCATAAATATCAGGTGTTAAAATATATCTTCCAATAATTGCAAGATTTGATGGAGCATCTTTAGGATCTGGTTTTTCTACCATATTGCTTATCATAAAAATACCATCTTCTATCTCTTTACCCTCTATTACTCCATACTTATATGTTTCATCTCTTGGCACTTCTTCAATGGCTACGATTGAGCATTTGTACTTTTCATAAAGCTCTACCATTTGCGCTAAAACTCCACTTCCTTCATGGTCACATAAATCATCTGCAAGTATTACAGCAAAAGGTTCATTGCCTATTAAAGTTTCCCCACCTGTTAAAATAGCATGACCTAAACCTTTCATCTCTATTTGTCTTGTATATGAAAATGTACACTTTTCTATTACACTTCTTATTTCAGTTAAGTAGTGTTCTTTGCTTGTACCTTTTATTTGATGTTCTAACTCATAAGAAATATCAAAATGATCTTCGATAGCTCTTTTACCTCGTCCTGTTACTATTGCCATGGTATCCATACCAGCAGCAATTGCTTCTTCTACTCCATATTGAATAAGTGGTTTAGTAAGTATTGGTAACATCTCTTTAGGTGTTGCTTTTGTAGCAGGTAAAAATCTAGTCCCATATCCAGCAGCTGGAAAAAGACACTTTCTAATAAGTTTTTGTTTCATCTTTTATCTCATTTGTTTATTTATTTTTAAGATTGTAACAAAAAAGGATTTATAAGATACTTGTAATAGGTGTTTCTAGAAAGTTTTAAGATAAATAAGAGAAGTAAAAACTCTCTTATTTATTGTATTTTTAGATGTCTTCTTTTCCAATGAACTCTTTTTCATTGGCATCTTCAATTATTTTGTTAGCAATTGTAGATGTATTATTTGCAACTTCTTGTGCTTCTGCTGCGGCACTTGCATTTGCTTGAGTTTGTTGGTCAAGCTGATTTACCGCATCATTTATTTGTACAATTCCCGTTTGTTGCTCTTTTGATGCTAACTCAATATCTTTTATAATAGCTAATGTTTTATCAACATTTTCATTTAAGCCAGAGTATCCATTTATCATTCTTGTTGCTATTTCTTTACCTTCAGATGCTTTTAATGTAGCATTTTCAACTAAAGATTTTATCTCTTTAGCAGCTTCTGCACTTCTTGATGCTAGATTTCTCACTTCTCCAGCAACAACAGCAAATCCTTTCCCAGCTTCTCCAGCAGTTGCTGCTTCCACTGCTGCATTAAGTGAAAGAATATTTGTTTGAAAAGCAATTTGATCAATTACACTAATTGCATCATTTATTGCACTTACTTGTGCATTTATCTCATCCATCGATGTTGTTGTTTGAGTAGCTAATGATTGACCTTCATTTGCAGAAACTGACAACTCATTTGCATAGTTTGACATCTTAACTACATTTTCAGTATTACTAACAATTGTACTTGTAATCTCTTCCAAAGCAGCAGCTGTTTCTTCTAGTGAAGCTGCAGCTTGATTTGAAGAACTATTTAATGTTGTAATATTACCTAATAGGGCTTGTGCAGAAATATTTAATGATACTCCTGATTTTTTGTTTTCCACTAACATTGTATTTATTATTTCAGCTAATTTTGTCAATCCCACGCTTGTTTTTCCACTACAACCTTCAATTCTATATCTAAAGTCTAACTGTTGGTAGTGATCAAGAGCTACTTGAATCTTATTTAAATCTTCAGAAACATTAGCCGTCAAAACTTTTAACATCTCATTTAAAAGAGATTTCAATTCATTTAAACTCTCATTTGATGTATTTTTTGTTATTTCTTGTTTAAATATTCCACTATTTACTTTTGTAACTATTTTTTTAACTTCCTCAATTAGTTCTCTATCTTCTTCTAATAAATCTCTTGTTCTATTGATATTCTCATTTACTACTTTTGACATAAGACCTATTTCATCATTTGAATTAATTGTTATAGGTTTTACCTCATCACTTTCACGATTAAGATAAGAAAAAAATCCTAATAATCCAGTTTGGAAAGTGTTAATCAAGTTTTTAATATTATTTGCTAAATAAATTCCAAATGTAATCGAAATAATAAATGCTAAAATAGAGATTATCTCTATAGTTAGAGTTACACTATGTTCGTCATCTTTAGCTTTTGCTGTTGCTTTTTTAACTAAATCTTGGATTTGTTTTGTCAAATTTATTACAAACTTGTCCAAGCCAAGAAGCAATTTGTGTAGTTCTTCTTTCTCTTTTTCTATATCTTGAATATTTCCAGATTCTAAGTCATGCACTAATTTTGATATACCGATTTCAAACATTTTTTGTCTTTTCTCAAGTTCTATACACTCTTTTAAAAACTCTTCATATCTTTTTTTGATTTCATCATCACTACTTTTATTTATAGCTTTTGCTGCTATTTCTTCACACTCTTTTATATTTTTTACTGAAACCTTTTCAATTTTTTCTATTTCACCTTTAACTTTTTGGAATTTTTCACTAAATACATCTTCTGAAGCAATTATTAACGCATATGTTAAAACCTCTTCTTTTAAAATACTAGCTTCAATATTTGTAATTACTTTATTTAAAGGAATATGAGATTCTGCTAACTCTTCAATCTCATGTCCCACAGAACTTATCCCAACATATGAACTTACTGAAACTATTAATAAAGAGCTTAATGTTATTGTTATTAATAAAAATATTTTTATTTTTATTTTCATATTCTTAATCATTGTTTTTCCTTACTTTTCTAATACTATTCTCTTATTAAGAGGATAAGTTGGTCTAAAATTTCCATTATATAAATTTTGAAATTGTTCCAATTGTTTTTGTGATAAAGTTATTGGATTTTTCATCACATACCATTCTACGATTTGTGTACAAGGAGGTGTTGTAAGAGAACCTAAATAATGATAATAACCTCTATCTTTTGGTAAAAAGTCATTTGGATTAAGAGTAAACTTATCACTCTCATTTTTAGCTCCAGCATCTTTAGGCATAAATTTTAATACTTTTTGTAGGGAACTATTATATTCACCTAATTTAAAAAATACTCCAATAACCCCTAACTCACCATCTTCTGCTTGATGAACTAAATGTAACTCTAAAGGATAGTATTCTCCATTTACTGTGTGCTCACTTTTTGAGTGAAAATGAAATTGTAAAAGTTTGAATTTTTTACCTTGAAATAATGCAAAACTTTGATTATCAGAATTTACTTGTATAGTATGTCCATTATTTACTATACTAATATCTGTGTCTTTATAATCAAAGAAAAGATTTCCTAAAGAATTTGTAGCAACAGTTGATTCTTTTGTTATATTTATAGGAGATTGTCTTTCACCATTTTCACATCTTTGAAAAGAAGGATTAATTGTCCCCCAAAATTTTGGACCATTCGTACCCTCATAACTCCAATGTGAATCATGTTTTTTATGTGTTTCATTAGAAGCTTTTACTTCACCATTTTCGCTAGCATTTACTGTTAACAAAATCCCACTTACAAGTAGACTAATTACATACTTTTTCATTATAAATCCTTATTTTAAGAATTTGTATTTCTCATAGGAAATACAAGTTATAATGAAAGTATAAAATTAAATAGTCAGGAAGTAGTCAAGATTTTATAGCCTATGCCATAAATATTGTGAATTATATTTTCGGGGATTTTTTTTCTAAGATTTGTTATCATTGTTTTTAGTGTTTGTTTGCTTGGCATGTCATAATCTTCCCAGGCTTCATAAAGAATATCATCATAAGTAACCATAGAACCAACATTTGAAAAAAGATAATTTAATATTTTTCTCTCCGTGGGTGTTAAAGAGATAGCTTGGTCTGATTTCATTAAATTTAAAGTTTTAAAATCCCAGACATACTCTTTATCTAACTGTAAAATATGACTTGAGACTATTTTATATTTTTGCAACTCTTCAACTGCTATGTTTACAGCTTCAAGTAACTCTTCTCTTTTTATTGGCTTTAAAATATATTTTATGAGTTTTAATGAACTTGATTGAAGTAAATAATCTAAGTCTGAATGGGATGTTGTAAATATCACTTTTGTATTTTGATCTTTTTGTCTAATCTTTGAAACCATTTCAATTCCATTCAGAATAGGCATATTTATGTCTGAGATTATTAAAGCAGGAGAATATTTTTCATAGGCTTCATATCCACTTTCCCCATTTTTAGCGATTTTTATATTATACACATCAGTTAATATTTCAGATATTATTTGAATATTTATAGACTCATCATCTACAACTAAAATAGTTAATTTTTCCATCTTTAACCTTTCTTGAGTATATTTTGAATACTTTTTAAATCTTCTATCAAATTTTCATATTCATAATTAGAAAAACTATTATCAACTTTTTCTAATAGATTCTCTTCTATCTTATCTCTTAGAGAATTAATTAGTTCTTCTACTATCGAGTTTTTAATAAAATTATCTTCATTAACATCTTTTATTAACTCTTCTATCATTTTATCAATCTGTTTATTGCTGTGATTTGGTTTATCTTCATTTTTCTTTTTTAAGATATTGACTTCTATAGATTCAAATATTTTTTTCATTTCATTTTTTAAGTTACTTATCAATTCAGATACTTTTGTTGCATCACTTACTTTTTCTATTTCAAAACAAATATCATAAACTTTCATTGCTTGTATATTTCCACTTACCCCTTTTAATTTATGTATAAAGCTATTAAAATCATCACTTTTTAGACTGAAGATTTCAAGTTGTGATTCTATATTACTGTAGTTTTTGTAATATTTTTTTATTAAAGACAAAGCCTCTTTATCATCAAATGACAATATCTCCATCAATTTTCTAAAATTTATTCCATCTATATTATGTAATTTATTGTTATGTATCTTTTTTATATGTGCATCTTTATAAGTTACTTCAAAAAATTCTGTTACTACACCCTCTAATTCTTCTTCTACGATTGGTTTAGGGATATGAGCATTCATACCAGCTTCTTTAGTTAACATCTTATCCTTTTGCATTACAGCTGCACTTAATGCGATAATAGGTATTTTTTTGTCAAACTCTCTAATTCTTTGTGTGGCTTCAAAACCATCAATATTTGGCATTTGCAAGTCCATAAAGATAATATCATAAGAAAAATCTTTAGCACTTTTTATAGCCTCTACTCCATCATTTGCAATATCTATAATAAACCCCAATTTTTCTAAAATTGCTTTTGAAACTATTTGATTAGTCTCATTATCTTCGACCAATAAGGCTCTTTTTTTATTTACCAATACAACTTGTGTTGAGCTTTCTCTATTTTTAATATCTTTATTATTTTTATCAAAAATTGTATTATATAAAGTTGATGGAGTAAAAGGTTTTTCCAGTAATTTTGTAACTTTAAATTCTTGTTTTTCAAAAAGATCTAAAATAAGCTTTTTATTATATGGCGTCACCAAAACAATATAATCTATTTCTTTATTGATATTTTTTAATTTTTCTAAAAATATCAATCGACGAGTAGTTGAAGTATTCCAATTAATAATCAAACAATCTATTTTTTCATTATTGATTATTTCTAAAGCATTCACTTCATTTGACTCAATAATAGAGTCTAATTTCCAGGAATTTAATATATTTTTTATATACTCACTTTCCATTTTATTATCATCAATAATCAAAAATTTGTCATTATTGACAGTTCTATTTTTCTTCTTTTTGTAAAACTCCTTGATATAGTTAAACTTTATCTCAAAATAAAACTTACTTCCAATGCTTTCTTCACTTTCAACCCAAATTTTTCCATGCATAAGCTCAATTAATTGTTTAGTAATAGAAAGTCCCAATCCTGAACCACTATATTTTCTTTTATTTGAAGTATCAAGTTGTTCAAAGGTATTAAAAAGCTTTTTTTGACCTTCTTTATTTATCCCAATACCTGTATCTTCAATACAAAATTTTAAAATAACCTCATCTTCATTTATCTCTTTTATTTCACTTTTTAATGCAACATATCCATTTTCAGTAAACTTTATTGCATTTCCCACAAGATTATTTAATATTTGTGTTAATCGAAGTGAATCTCCAATTATCAATGAAGGGATATTTCCATCTAATACAAAAGTAAATTCTAGTTGTTTTTTATATGTTTCATATCCAAAAAGATTGGAGATATTTTTAAAAATATCTTCTAAATTGAAATCTTGCTCAATAATATCTAGTTTTCCAGCTTCAATTTTTGAATAATCTAAAATATCATTAATAATACTCAATAAGGCATTTGAAGATTTTTTCGCTTTATTTAAATAGTCTCTTTGTAGTGGTTCTAATGGCATATCTAATATAAGAGATATAAGCCCAGTTACTCCACTTATAGGAGTTCTTATTTCGTGGGACATATTTGCCAAAAATTCAGATTTTACTACATTTGCTTTTTCTGCATTTTTTTTAGCGCCTTTTAATTCTTCTAATAATTTATTATTTTCTGTTACATCTATTCCTATAGTAGCAATATAATCCATGCTTCCATCAGCTTTTTGAACAAGCATATTTGACCACTCAAATACTTTTTCTTCGCCATCTTTAGAAATCCAACTATTTTTAAAGTTTTTTACTATCTCACCTTTATTTGCTTTTTTTACTATTTCTAAAACTTTTTGTTCTTTTTCTTTTGTCAAAAATCTTGACCAAAAATATGGCTCGCTAGCTATTTCTTCTTCTGTATATCCAACAAAGTCTTGGGCATATTTATTTATCTTAATCATTCTTCCCTTACTATCAATTACTGCAATAATTGCATTTGCATTATCAATAATAGTTGAAATAAAATCTTTCTCACTAAGAATCTCTTTTTCTAGTTTTTTTTGTTTTGTTATATCCCTTTGGGAAGCATAAAGGTATTCTTCTCCATTTATTTCTATTCCTTTTGCATTGATTTGAACATCAATAATCGAGCCATCTTTTCTTTTATGTTTTGCTTCAAAAGAAGTTGGAAAATCTATTAGCTCTTTTATTCTATTTTTTACCTCTACTTCTAAAATAAAGATATCCCAATCTACAATATTTAATTCCCACATCTCTTCATTTGTATAACCAAGTGATTGGACAAATGATTGACTAAACTCTACAAGATTCCCCTGTTTATCTAAAATATGAATTCCATCTGAGGCATATTCCAATAGTGTTTTATACTTTTTTTCAGATAAATATTGTTCTGTTATATCATAACTACTTCCAACAGATTTTATAAGCTCTGAGTTATGATTAAAATAGTGTTTACCTCTTCTTTGAAGATATTTTATATTACCCTTTTCGGTAATAATTGATTGAGTGATAAAGTATTCCCTTTTTTCATTTATAGAATTTTCTATCTCCTGTTTATATTCGTTTAACATATTTGTAGGAAAATATGTAAAAAGTTTTTCTAAAGTAATAACAGTACTTTTATCTTCTATTTCAAAAATATTATAAAGTTCATCACTAAAAGTAATTTTATTTGTTTTCCAATCAACTTCCCAAAAGCCTACCTTTGCAATATTTGATACTGTTTGTAAATTATTATTAAGTTGTGAGATTTCTTTTAGATTAAATAATCTATCCCCAAATAATTTAATTAAAATTAATGTTAAAAGAAATGTAAGAATAGCTATAGAAGTAGAAATAATAGTATATTTATATGCTAAATTTTTATTTTGTTCTTCTATATACTTTTGTTTTAATTTTAATACTAAGAATAAATTATCAGATATAGATGTCTCTATCTTTTTTGAAACATAAGTGTTAGTTACAATGATTTCATTGCCTAAAATTCTTTTATAATCTTTTGGGTACTCTTGTGAAATATTATACATCCCAGAACTATAAAAACCCCAACTTTTATCTTTTTCATAATGTACTAAAGGAAAGCCTTTTCCATCAAAAAGAATCATATCATATAAGGAAGTATTCATAAAATCATTTAGAAATTCGTTAAAAAAATAGTTTATAATTATAATACCATCAAATTTATTTTTATATTTTACAGGTAAAATTACTCTTAGAGTGGGATTAAATGGAATTTCAATTTCATTATTTTCTATATTTAGATCAATCTTTGGAAACCAGACTTCTTCCAAAGGTTTTGTTTTTGAAGTAATAAAATAATCTCTATTGGCTTTATTTTGGAGTTTTTCATTTGAAACTTTATAAGAAATACTGTTCTGATTATCTCTTTGTACTCTTATTCTTTCTAAACCATTTTTATCAATATATCGAACTTGCATAAACCTTTTGTGGCTTTGAATATATTTTAAAAATATCTCTTCTACTTCATTTTTTGAATTACTATTTTCCAAAAAATCATTGAAGGCTTTTATTTTTCTAAGAAATATTATTAAATGTTTTGATTCATTTAAAAATTCCTGTAAAGTGTGTTCTCTCTCTTTTACTTTTTTTAAAGCAACTCCCATAGCTATTTTTTGAACATTATCTAAAAAAAAGAATTTTTCTACAATAATATTTACAAAAGCTAATATAAAGGAGAATAATATAAATATAAAAAAGAATTCTTTTAATTTATTTGATATTTTTTTCATAACTTAATTTTACCTGATTTTTTTGTAATTTTAAACTCAAGGTTATCTTTATAAGTTAAATAGAAAATATCAATAATAAGGTTATACTCTAAAAACAAAATTCTTGAATAAAGTAAATACTAATGAAAAGCTACAAATTTATAATAAGTGGAAAAGTACAAGGTGTATTTTATAGAAAAAGTGTAACAACTAATGCTAATAGAGCTAAATTTAGTGGTTACATTAAAAACTTAGCCAATGGAGATGTTGAAGCTGCTGTAACTTGTAAAGAGAATAGATTAAATGAATTTATTACAATTTTAAAAAGTGGTAGTCAACATAGTAAAATAAGCCATATAAAGCAAACCTCAATTGGTGCTTTATATACTAATGAATTTCAAATCAAATATTAAGTACCTATTATGATAGTTGAGAAATTTTTCTTGTGATTTTTAAGAACTTTTCTATATCTTTTAAACTATGGCAATGAAGAGGAGAAACTCTTATACTTCCTTTTAAATCAAAGGATTCGAGCATACGAGAAGAAAAAGGACTAGAAATAACTCTTTCAAATGTAATCACCCCTTGTTTTTCATACTCTTTTACTGCTTTTTTAAATCTCAACTTATCAAAACCAATTGCCATGATAAAATCTTTTTTTCTTAAATCTTCACAGTCTAAATAAACTTTTACTCCATTAAGACTTCTTAATCCTTGTGTTTTTGAAGTTCCCTCTAACATAAAATACATTAATGCTCTTTCATGTAGTTTTATACGAGTCATTCCTTCTTCAAAAAGTTCTCTTTTATTTTTACTTTTTAGATAATGTTTACCTATCCAACAAACATAATTAAGTACTTCTGTTAAAGCTGCAAAATGCGATGGAGCAGGACTTCCCAATTCCCAAAAGTCTTCTGGCTTTGCTATTAATTTATCATGTGAGAGTTTTGCTAATCTTTTAGAAGCATATCCCACTCCAAAACCCCTTGGACCAAAAAACTTATAAGGTGCAAAATTTAGACCATCTACAGGTACTTTTTTTATATCAATAATCCCATGTGGTGCATGTTGAACAGCATCTGCTATGATAAAAAGGTCTGGCTTTATTTTTCTACACTCTTTTACTATTTTTTGGGCATCTAATAGGGCTCCTGATATATTTGAAGCATACATAAATACTAAAAGAGAAGTATTCTTATCAATGAGTTTCACTATCTCTTGGACATCTACTCCACCTGTTTTGGGGTTTGTTTTAGCAACTCTTACTTCTTTATTATTTTTATTTGCATAACTTACTACAGCATCATAAGAAGAAGGATGTTCTAAAGCAGTTGTAACAATATTTTTTCCTGCAACATTTTCAATCACTGCTCTTATCATATTAAACATAACAGTTGATGCAGTATATGAGGTAATAATACTTCCTGAATCAAAATTTAACATAGTTTTAATTGACTCATATCCTTTTTCTTGTATTTCCATCAACCATTTTGCAGTTTTATTTCCATGCTCTGGACAATCTGGGTACTCATCGATATATTTAAATACTTTACTGGCAGCTTTTAATCTAAAAGCTCCGCCAGAATTATCAAAGAAAAGTCTTTTTTCTTTTGATTTAGGATCAATATTTATATGTGAAAACTTTTTTCTTATTTTTTTCAATAATTCAATATCAAATAGTTCTCCATTTTTCAAATTATCATTCATAATTATTTACTCCTAAGATTTAACTTTTATTTACTAGTACTTTTTGCTACATTTATAATATCTTGAATCCATGCCATTGAATGAGGTGTTGTATTTATTTCATCCATGACTTTTTCTTCTATTTTTATTCTCTCTTGGACTGCTAATAAAACTGCCTCTAATTCTTCTTGGGGAAAAGTAACAATTCCATCATCATCGGCCACAACAATATCTCCAGGATTTACTATTTGTCCACAAATACTTACTGGAACATTTAAAAAACCAGGTCCAGTTTTAAATGGTCCTTTGTGTGATATTCCTCTAGCATAACATGCCAAAGTTGTAGAAGCATGTAGTTTGTCATAATCTCTGATTGCCCCATCAAGAATAATTCCCACACCACCTAATTTTTCTAATTGTAAAGTTATTAATTCTCCAACAAGAGCATTAGTACAATTATCACCAGATTCTACTACTAAAAAATCACCAGGCTTTACCTTTGTAAGAGCTTCATAAATAGCAAGATTATCAGAGGGTCGCGTCTTTATTGTAAAAGCACGCCCCACAGTTCTAAAACCACTATCTATTCTTTTTAATCCAACAATTCCTGACATTCTCGAACGAGTATCACTAATTAAGGTTGTTGCTATATTTTCTAGTTTTTTTAACTTATCATTATTCATTTATTACTCTTCATTAATTATAGTTTTTTTAGATCTATTTCTAAAATATTTCAATATAGGAGTAATGAGTGTAACAGCAATCATTGCAATAATAATCCATGAAATATAACTTTGAAATAAATACCCGACTGAATCTCTTGATATTAACATCGCTCTTCTCAATGACTCTTCAGCCATTGGTCCAAGAATTACTGCAAGTACAGCAGGTGCAGTTGGTATTGATAATTTTTCCATTATAAATCCAATTAATCCAAAACACAACATTAATCCTACTTCAAACATACTGTTATGTACCGCATATACTCCAATTAAAGTTAATGATAATATCATTGGTGCTAAAAGAGCTGAGGGTAGTTTTAAGACATGAATATAAGCTTTTGCCCCGATTCTACCTATAACAAACATTAAAATAGCCGTTATAAACATAGTAAGCATAAAGCCATATACAATATCACCATTTTCAGTAAATAAATCAGGGCCAGGTCTTAATCCATGAACCAATAAAGCTCCAAGAATAACTGCTGCAACTGCATTTCCTGGAATTCCAAGTGTAATTGCAGGAATTAGTGTAGCTGCTGTATCTGCATTATTTGCACATTCAGCTGCGGCAACACCTTCTGGTGCCCCATTCATATATTTTGATTTATCTTTATCTGAGCGTCTTTGTTCATTCCAAGCTAATAAAGCAGCTACATTTCCACCTAATGCTGGAATAATTCCTATTACAATACCAATAGCAGAAGACTTTAACCAAACCATTGTCAGAGAAAGCCAACGAAAGTTCTCTTTCTTTTGTTCAAGTTTAAGTCCATTGGCATCTGCTGAACTAGATTTTATAGCTAATTCTATTGCTGGAGGAATAGCATAAAGACCTGTTAATATAATAATTATATTAACCCCACCTAACAATTCAGTTGTATCAAATACAAACCTTTGGTCTCCTGTTGTAAAATCAATCCCTACCATACCTACAACTAATCCAAAACAAGCACTTAACAAGCCTTTAACTGGATTATTACTCATCAACACTGAAATAGTTGTCAGTCCAAATAGCGCCAACCAAAAATAATCAGCAGGGCCAAAATTTATAGCAATAGATGCTAATGGTGGAGCTAAAAGTAATAAAGCAATTGCACTAAATCCACTACCTATGGCAGAAGAAGCCAATGAAATATTTAAAGCCAAAGGTCCTCTTCCTTGTTGCGCCATTGGGTAACCATCAAATACAGTTGCAACACCCGCTGGAGTTCCAGGAATTCTTAACAAAATTGCAGGAATAGAACCACCATACATGGCACCATTATAAATACCTGCAATCATTCCTAATGCAGTCAAAGGATGCATTGTAAATGTAATAGGAATAAGTACCGCAATCCCCATTGTCGCAGAAAGTCCTGGTAATGCCCCTACTGCAATCCCAATAGTTGTACCAACAATCATTGCTATAAAAACTTCTACTGTAAATACTAATGGAATAGCTGCAATAATATGATTTAAAATATCCATTATGAAGCCCCCAATAATTTATTCCAAATCTCAAGAGGAAGAGGAACTTTTAAAAATAAACTAAATACAATAAATATAATTGCAGTAAATAAAACTGTTGTGACAGCAATTCCCACCAAACTTCTATATCCCATACTTATAGATATAATTGGTATGGCAATAATTGTTGCTGTAAAAAATCCAATTAAGGTAATACCAATTACATATATTAAAGTAATACAAAAAAATACAAAAAATCTTTTACTTTCAATACTACCTTCAAATACATCTTTTTCTAATACTTGAGTTTTTCTTAATTCTAAAATTGATTGAATAAACCAAAATAACGAAAGCACACCTGCTATAGTTAATACACCATAAGGCATAATTGATGATGTTCCACTATAAGTACTTACTTCAAATATTAATCCCGCTAAGCATATTCCTACCAAACTTATTGATATAATAATTTCTAAATAAATTTTCTTTATCATTTCCCTTCCCCTAAATTTAAAGTAATAATAGAAGATATTAAATATCTTCTATTGTAAAAAAACTATTTTTTGGCCCAAGGGGTTTCATCCCAAATTTTTTGAAAGTTTTTTTCTGATTTTTCTAAATGCTCTGTAAACTCTTTAGCTGACATATATGTTAAAGGAAGACTTTGTTTTTTTGCTTTCTCTTGAAATTCTGGATCAGCTATTGCTTTAGCAACAGCATCAGAAATTGTTGAAACAATTTTTGGATCTATTCCTGCTGGTGCACCTATACCTCTATCTGAACCCATAATTATGTCAAATCCTTGTTCTTTAAAAGTAGGAATTTGAGGTGCTCCTGACCATCTTTTTTCTGACATTTGTCCAAAGATTGTTATTTTCCCATCTTTAAAGTCATCAATTGACTGGCTTATATTCATACTTGCCATCATGATATGTCCACCTAATAATGCAGCTCTTACTTTGTTATTACCTTTATATGGAATATGAGTCATTACAATTCCATTTTGTCTTTCAAATTGTAAAGCTGCTAAGTGATCATCTGAACCTATTCCTGTAGTTCCATAAGTTACAGCACCTGGATTTTCTTTTGCAAAGGCAATAAGATCTTTTAAAGTCTTAATCTTACTAGTTGCAAGCATAGAAAAAGCACCTGGATCATACACAACATTAGCAACTGGTGCTAAATCTTTTAAAGAATATTTAGTTTTTCTTTGAATTGGGATTGTTAATACATTTGGTGTATTAATAAAACCAATTGTATAACCATCAGGTTTTGAATGAGCAAGTTCTGTAAAACCAATTTGTCCCCCAGCCCCTGCTTTATTTATAACAGTGATTGATGTTCCAATATATTTTTCAATATATGGGGCAAGTGTTCTTGCTGCTATATCAGTACCACCCCCAGCACTATAAGCAACAATCATTGTAATTGGTCTATCTGGATACTTTGCCAGAGCAGCAGTTGCAGTTAATGCTAAAAAAGCAGCTGCACTTATTATTATTTTTAATAAATAATCAAATTTTCTCATTTTCACTCCTTTATTGTGATTAGAAACTATAACATTGGCAAAATAAAAGTTCGCTTAATTTATAAAAGTTCGATAAATGAACATTTTAAAAAAGAAAAATAGATTTTTGTCTCTAAAATCACCTATATATAGTGCTTTATAAATTTATCTAAAAATATAAGAAAAATAGATTTTATAAATATATTAAAATATTTACAAAAGAAAGTAGAATAAAATGTATTAAAAGGATTATAAATTGAATTTTAGTGTTTTAAAAGTACTATTGCTTCAGTAGCATTATTTGCTGCATCAATTAACATAGGTAATACATACTCTTTTAAGTATTTAGCATTTTCCTCACTCATATAAGTACCAATAGTCATACAGCCAAGAATTTTATGGTGAGAGTCATAAATTGGAGCAGCAATAGCTAAAAGGCCATCTTCTAACTCTTCTTCTATTACTTGATAGGGTTGATTTCTTTCTGATTTGATTTTTTCAAAAAGTTTATTAGGATCTGTGATTGTTTTGGAAGTGTATTTTCTTAGAGGAGTTTTTGAAATATACTCATATAGTTCGTTATCATCCATCTCTGCCATAAATAATCTTCCTGTTGCAGTGTATGGTGCAGGTAATTTACCACCTACATGAATACCACCTTTTAAAATTTTAGAAGAATTTACTCTCATAATACAAGTAATATTTTCTCCATCTAAAATAGAAACTGCACAAGACAATTTGCACTCTTTTACGACCATTTTTACATATTTATAGGCTAAGTCTGTCCATGATAATGAAGCAAAATAACTATAACCTAAATTTATGATTTTAGGAGTAAGAGAAAAAAGTTTATCATTTTGAGTTGCATAACCTAAAGATTCAAGAGAAAGTAAAAATCTTCTTGCGCTTGAACGAGTAATATTAACTTTTTTTGCAACATCAGTTAGTGTCATGCTAGGATTTTCGTGGTCAAAGGCTTCAATAACACTAAGTCCTTTTAAGAAGGTTGTAGCTATGTCTTTATTGATTTCATTTTCCAACATAATATCCTATATAATAATATAATTTCTTTGAAATGTTATTATAGTTGAAAAGACCTTTAAAAAATAAGTTAATAGAATTATTAGTTGATATAGATATGTTTAAGTGATTGGTTGCGGAAGCAGGATTTGAACCTACGACCTTCGGGTTATGAGCCCGACGAGCTACCGGACTGCTCTATTCCGCGGTATGTAAATTGAAGTGCTTTTCTAAACTTTTTTCAGTGTATTACAAACAAACCAAATAGGAACTTAACTTTATTATCATTCCTATAATATATTTTTTATAGGAATGATATTTTCTACAAATTATTTAGCTTTTTTAGCTTCTGCTACCCAGCTATTTATTTTGTCAGCATTACTTTTAAGCCACATTTGAGCATGTCTTTTAATATCAGCTTCTTTATTTTGACCTTGTGCCATAAGCATATTCTCACCACTTACATCATTTACATCTAATTTCATTATTTCTAATAATTTAGCAATATCTTTATGTTCTTTAAGTAAAGATGCATTTGCTGCAAATTTTTGAGTATTTACATTAAATCCATAATCAGCACCATTTGGAAGCTTTGTAGATTTTGTTACAGGATGAGCTGAATGAGTTACTTGTAAAAATACAGTATCTTTACCAGGAACTAATTTCCCACTTACCCAATATGGAGTCCAAGTATAATATAAAATTGGTTTTCCACTTTTATATCTTGCTATTGTATCTGTTATGATTGAAGCATATTGCCCTTGATTATGTGTGATTGTATCTCTTAATTTATATGCATCTAATTGGTACTCAATTACTTTTTCACAACCCCAACCAGCATCACACCCTGATAAATCAGCTTTTCCATCACCATTTGAATCAAATAGTTTTGCTATTTTGGGATCTTTTAAATCATTGATATATTTGATATTGTATTTATCTGCTGTTTTTTTATCTATTAAATAACCTTGAGCACAATTTCTAATATATGCTCCAATAACAGCAATTTTTTCACTTCCTCCAGCACCTTTTATTTTTTCATCATGAAGGGGAACCCATGCTGCTGCCATAATATAAGCATCTTTATTTTTTGCATTTTGAGCAATTGTTTGATAAGCAACTTCATAACTAACATCATTTGTAATTTCTACATCATAACCTAATTTTTTTACTGCATCAGCAGCAATATACATTTGAAAACCTTCTTCTGCAATACTTGTCTTTAAAAATGTAACTTTAGCACCAAACAAACTTGATGTTAAAAAAATAGCCATTAAACTAATTAATATTTTCTTCATATCTTTTTCTCCTTATTTATTAAATTATAAACTAAACCAACTGGTCCTTGTTCATACCATTTATTTTTTTTCTTTTTATCTTTTTTACCCATTTCTTGAGTTATTCTATCTAGTATTACTGCTAGGATAACTATTCCTATACCACCAACAGCTGCAAGACCAATATCAAGTCTTCCAATACCTCTTAGAACCATTTGACCTAATCCTCCAACTGCAATCATAGAAGCAATTACAACCATAGATAATGAAAGCATTAAAGTCTGATTAACTCCTGCCATAATAGTAGGCATAGCAACTGGAAGTTGTACTTTAAAAAGCATTTGAGACGAACTTGCCCCAAATGATCTAGAAGCTTCAATCAAATCAGCTGGCACTTGTCTAATTCCTAAATTTGTAAGTCTAATAAGTGGTGGTAAAGCAAAAATAATAGTTACTATTACACCTGGAACATTTCCTATTCCAAATAACATAACAATAGGTATTAAATATACAAAGGCAGGTGTTGTCTGCATACCATCTAAAATAGGTCTTAATATTTTTTCTACCATATCACTTTTTGCACTCCATATTCCAAGTGGTAAGCCAATGAGAACTGAAAATAATACTGAAGTAATAACCAATGCCAAAGTAGTCATACTAGCATCCCAAGCCCCAATAAACCCTATAAATGCAAGTGAAAGAAAAGTTCCAAGTGCCATTTTTTTACTAGATACTTGTAAAGCTAATAAAACAAAAAATCCAATCACTACATAAGGTGAAAGAGATTGTAAAAAAGTTTCTATAAATCTCAAAATCACATCAACGGGTGCTTTTGCAGATAAAAAGAATTCTCTAAAGTTCTCTACTGTCCAATTAATCCCATCATTTACCCAAGAATCAAAAGGAATAATACTATGGTCAAATGGATTTCTTACATCAAAAGATGGAAGGGGAGTTGAGTCAGGGGCAACATGCGACCAATCAACACTCGATGCTTTATCTGCTTGTGCCGTTGAGGCATTTCCCCATGGATCATTAGCCATTTATTGCTCCTTCATCAATTGTTTTTAATAGAGTTCGTTTTGAAATGACCCCTTTATATTTGCCATTCTCAGCAATAACTGCAAGAGGAAAAGCCGATTCTGCAATAATATTTATAAAATCTGAAATAGAATCATTTTCATTTACAACTTCTTGTTTTATCAAAGAGTCTTCAAGATTTCCATTTATTTTTTTCTGTTCTTTTAAAGCTTCAAGAGTAAGTATTCCTAAGTATTTATTATCTTTTGTAAGATAATATGCAAAATCAAAATCATAATCATTTATATATTGAATTGCAGAGTTAATTCCAAAACCATCTTTTTTTATAATTGTAGGATAACTTTTTTTAGCGATATGTGATGCAGTTAAAACTGTTGTCACATCAACGCCTTTAAAGAATGATTTTACATAATCGTTTGCAGGGTTATTAATAATCTCTTCAGGTGTTCCCACTTGAGATATCTCACCATTTTGCATGATTGCAATTCTATCACCGATTCTAATTGCTTCATCTAAATCATGGGAAATAAAGACAATCGTTCTTTGGTGTTCACTTTGTAGCGTTAGAAGTTCATCTTGCATCTCAGTTCTTATAAGTGGGTCAAGGGCTGAAAAAGCTTCATCCATTAGCATAATATCTGGATCATTTGCTAAACCTCTTGCTAAACCAACTCTTTGTTGCATACCACCACTTAACTCATCAGGATAAGATAAAGCATGATGTGATAATCCAACTTGATCTAATGCTGCTTGTGCTTTTTTGTATCTATCTTCTTTACTAATTCCACTTAATTCTAGCCCAAATGACGCATTATCTATAATGTTCATATGTGGCATTAGTGCAAAAGATTGGAATACCATTGATATTTTATTTCGTCGTATATCAATCAATTCTTTGTCATTTAAATTTGTTATGTCAGTTTCATCAATGAATATCTGACCTGAAGTTGGCTCAATAAGTCTATTTAAAAGTCTTACTAGTGTTGATTTTCCTGAACCTGATAGTCCCATGATTACAAATATTTCGCCTTCATTGATTTCAAAACTTGCATCTTGAACACCAATAGTCATATTTGTTTTTTCAAAAATCTCTTCTTTTGAAAGACCATTTTTGAGCATTTCTAGTGCTTTTTTAGGTTTATCTCCAAAAACCTTGAATACATTTTTTATCGTGAGTTTTTTCTTTTTTTCTAAACTAATAACTAGCTCCTTTTAAAAATAATTGTCACCTACCCTAACAAACTAACAAAAACTAGGTTAAGCTACAATAAGACGGGGTTCTGTTAAGAAAATTATTTGTATAGCTAATACCCATGATAAAGGCTATACAGTAAATTTCAAAATTTCTTTTATTTTCTGATAATATATCTTGTATAATTAATAAACAAGTCAATTTGATATAAATAAAAGAATCAAATAGTATAATTCAAAAATCAAATATAAAGGATATTTTATGAATAAAATAGTATTAAAATCAAATGAAAACAAAAAATTTAGTTTATATTGCCCTTTTACAAATGAAAAACTTGATAATGATAATAACTCTTTTGAAATATACGAAGGTGCAGGAAATTATTTATTTTCAATGTGTGAAGATTGTTTATTTTTTGATGCAGGAAATAATGATGAAATAGAAAAATATTGGAAAAACTCAGCAATAGAAGCAGTGGAAAAGTTTGTTGAGAATCACTCTGATGAAAATATCTTAATAATCGAAGTAAGTGATAAAAATGATACTTATTATTATGGCTTTTTAAATGAAGAGAATATAGAACTAAGTTTTGATGAGATTGAAAAAAGATTTATTAAATAACTATACAAAGTAATTAAATACTATTAGTTTAATGATTATTTATCATTGAACCAATGTACATAATTAATTTACATTTGAATTAGTATTTTTTTACTTTGAGGGGTTTAATTTTGAAGCAGTAGATATTTTTATTCCAGCTTTGCTACAAGCATCTTTTATGTTTTCATTATTTTGTATTAATCTAATAAAAACTTCAACTTTATCTGTTAATTTTATGTTCGTTATTGACATGTATTCCTTTCATTTTTTATTTAATTTTAAAAATCTAAATTAGGGTATTAAATCTTTGTATTATTGTTTTGGTTGCGGAAGCAGGATTTGAACCTACGACCTTCGGGTTATGAGCCCGACGAGCTACCGGACTGCTCTATTCCGCGCTAAGTAAATATTATATAAAGTAAAATAAGATTAAAGTCCCAAAGGAGTATTTAAAAATTAAAGAGCTTATAAATATTGAATTTATTTTAAAGTAGATGGTGCGGATGAAAGGACTTGAACCTTCACACCTTGCGGCACCAGATCCTAAGTCTGGCGTGTATACCAATTTCACCACATCCGCGCACATAAGCGTCTAAATAAGACAAAAAAGATTTATGTTAATTTAACAAAAATCAAAAGTGGTACTCCCTAATGGATTCGAACCATTGGCCTACGCCTTAGAAGGGCGTTGCTCTATCCAGCTGAGCTAAGGAAGCACTTAAAAATAAAATGGGGTAAGTAATGGGGCTCGAACCCACGACCCTCTGAACCACAACCAGATGCTCTAACCAACTGAGCTATACCTACCAATTTAAAAAATGGTCGGGGCGAGAGGATTCGAACCTCCGGCCCCCTGGTCCCAAACCAGGTGCGCTAACCAGACTGCGCTACGCCCCGAAACAATACTAATCTTTCGAAAAGTGGACGGAATTATATTAAGTTTTTGAACATTTGTCAAGTCTTTTTTGCCAAAATCTATAAATTTTAAAAAATTCTTTATTTTAGCAATCTCATACAATACATAAAATAGTATAATTGATATAATAATGACATGGATAATATATCAAACTTAGTGCATAATGTAAAGTATACAAAGCCAAATAAAGAAAAAGAAATTTTTCTTTATGAAGGTGATTATAATAACTTCTCTTTTGAGAAACACATTCATGAAGAATATACTATTACCTTAATAGAAAGAGGTAATATGGGTGCATTTTTAAGAGGATTTAACCACAAGTTTGACAAATCATCTATTATTACTATAAACCCAGATGAAGTACACTCTTGTGGCATATTATCAAAAGAGGGATTTAAACACCATTCTTTATATATATCTACTGATATAATGAATAATATATTAAAAGAAAACTTTAATAATAATCTACTCTCATTTAAAAATTTTCAGTTTTCAAATGAAATCATTTATCAAAAGTTACATCCACTAATGAATTATAACTCTTCTTTATTCTCAAAATTATCTTGGGAATGTGAACTAATTGATGCAATAAATTCTATTTTGAAAATAAATACAAAAGTTTCAAATGAAATTATATTACCCAACAACTACAAATTAATACAGTATGCTAAAGAATTTATAAATGACAATTACAATCAAAACTTTACTTTAGATGACTTTGCAAAAGAATTTCATATATCAAAATACCATTTTCTTAGACTCTTTAAAAAACACACCTTTGTCTCTCCTCACACATATTTGATGATTAGAAGAGTTGAAAAGGCAAAACAGTTTTTGAGAAATAATACTAATATAAGTGAAATAGCATATTTGTGTGGCTTTACAGACCAAAGTCATTTAAATAAAAAGTTTAAACTACTAACAGGAACAACCCCCGGAGAGTATAAAAACTTTTTTCTTTAGCAACCTTGTACTATACACTTCTTTTCTTTTTTTATAAAATCCAAAAATGAAAAATAATATGAAAAATGGATTTTTATCAAACCTACCAATTAGTTTGAGTGTATTTAGTTATGGTATTGTATTGGGAATTATTTGTAATACAAAAAGTATAGACTATATACAATTAATGTTAATGAATATTTTTATATTTGCAGGCTCTTCTCAGTTTGTAATTGTAGACATGCTTTCAAATAATTTGAGTTTAACAACAATTGTAGGAACAGCAATCCTTATAAATATGAGATACTTTCTAATAGGTACAACTTTAGACAAGCTCTTTTTAAATAGTACAATTAAACAAAAACTTTTAATAATGCATTTTGTTACTGATGAATCATGGGCAATAACTATGAAAAATATAAAAGATAAAAATATTACTGTTTATTTTCTTTTAGGTGGTGGCTTATGTATTTTTTTATCATGGATTTTAGGAACATCTATTGGATACTTTTTTGCTCAGTTAATAATTGACCCAAAAAATTATGGCCTAGATTTTGCTTTTTATGCAATGTTTATTGCTATTTTAACAACAATGTATAAATCAAAAAAGGATCTTTTTACTTTTTTTTTCACAGCACTTATTGCAATAATACTTGAAAAATTATTAGACAATAGTATATATATTTTAATATCAGCGATTTTAGGTTCTTTCTTCTCTTTGATTATTAATAAAAGGGTAGAAAATGAGTGATTCTAATATACTATTAATTATATTTGCTGTGGCTATTGGAACTTACTTTCTAAGAGTTTCGGGGCTATTATTATCAACAAGATTAAAGAAATTTAAATATGTAGATTCTCTTTTAGAATCAATTCCTGCAACACTGCTTATTGCTCTTATTATTCCACCTATTCTTAAAGAGGGAATTGTAGGAATTATTGCTAGTTTATTCGTAATAGGAGTGATGATTAAATCAAAAAATATCTTTTTATCTATGAGTATTGGAGTTTTTATAATCTATTTAAATAGAAGTAACCTCCTTTTTTAGGAGGTTACAGCTTAAAATTGAATCAATCCATCAATAGGAGAACTAGCTGTTGCATAAGGTTTTTTAGGGATTCTTCCCGCTTTATAACCCATTCTTCCAGCAAGTACTGCATACTTCATAGCTTCTGCCATTGCTATTGGATCATTTGCTCCTGCAATTGCAGTATTTGTTAAAACAGCTTCAGCTCCAAGTTCCATAGCTATGGCTGCATCACTTGCGCAACCAACACCTGCATCAACGATTACAGGAACTTTTACTGCATCTTTGATAAATGCTATGTTATATCTGTTTTGAATCCCTAGACCGCTTCCTATAGGTGCAGCTAATGGCATAATTGCATCAGCCCCTGCTTCTTCTAATCTTTTTGCAATGATTGGGTCATCATTTGTATATGCCATAATTGTAAAACCCTCTTTTTTTAAGATTTCACAAGCTTTGATTGTCTCTATTACATCTGGATATAGAGTTTTTTGTGCATCACCAATTACTTCAAGTTTAATCAAATCTATTCCAGTAGCTTCTCTCATAAGTCTAAATGTTGTGATTGCTTCATCTGCTGTGAAACACCCTGCACTATTTGGTAGAAGTTTTACATTTGTATCTTTAAAATAATCTAATAAATTCTCTTCATTTGGATTCATAATATTAACTCTTCTAATAGCCACAGTAATTAGTTCACTTCCACTTGCTAGTGTTGCATCTTTTGTAGTTTGAAAATCTTTATATTTACCACTTCCTACTATTAATCTACTATTAAATTCATAATTACCAATTTTTAAAATATCACTCATTTTTTTCCTTCAATTTTGTTTTACAATATAATTTACGGTTCCAAGCTTTAAAAAGTGAAGCAGTTCACTTCTTATTTACAGCTTTCACCTATAAAATTTTTATATTCTTTACTAACATTTTCTATATCAATAGATATAATTTCAGGCAAATCATAGCTATGATTTTCTTTTATTTCCCTTTGGATTTTTTTAAAGTTTTTCTTTTTAGTTTTGATTGAAAGAAGCTTCTCTTTATCCTCACAAAGTTCATCTTTCCAAATATATAAAGACTCAATACTGCTTATTTGTATACAAGCTGCAAGTTTTTTGTCAAGTAAAATTTTTGCTATAGTTTTAGCTTCTTGGATATCTTTACATGTTGTTTGAATAATACATATTTTCATAATTTTGTAACCTCATCGATAATATCTTGTGGAGTTAAGGCATAAGAGTTTTTAGCAAAATTACTTGCTGCAAAACTATGTGCCAAGGATGCAGTTATTGTTGCATCTAAAGAGTTATAACCTTGTGCTAAAAGTGAAACTATAAGTCCAGATAAAGCATCTCCACTTCCACCTTTGCTTAAATTTGGTGTGCCATGATTATTTATATATCTTTTTTCAGCTTTTGCGATAATCGTATTTGCACCTTTTAAAAGTAAAGTAACATTTGGATATTTTTTTGTAAACAACTCTATATATTTGAATCTATCCTTTTGTAAAGTATTTACACTAATATCAGCGATATTACAAAGCTTCAAAAGAGAGCAAAACTCTTTTGGATGTGGAGTTAAAACAAGTTCTTTATTTAAATTCTCCACTAATAACTCTTCATAAAATAAATCAGCATCTACAACTTTTGGAATTTTTAAAGTCAAAATATCTTCTATCTCTGCATTTTCATACTTTCCTAATCCCATTCCAATGGCTAAGGCTGTACAATTTTCAGGTATAAAATGACTTTGCATAATATGATAAGGTAAAGTTAACTCCTTGTGACAAACAGCAGTTACTAAACCAGCACCAAATTTAAAAGCAGCATCACAAGCAATTCTTCCTGCCCCACATTTTTCACCCATGATAATACCCACATGACCAAAGGTTCCCTTATGTGAGTTTTTATCTTTTCTAAATGGAAGTTTCATATCAGACTTTTCTAATAAAAAGGTATTAGAACTAGCCTCATAAACTTCCCTTTGAACTCCTAAATTAGCGACAATAATTTCGCCCACATAGTTTTTAGATATATCAGAAAATAAAGACTTTTTGTAAGCACCCATAGTAATAGTTGTATCAGCTTTAAAAGCCACACTATTTATTTGTCCCAAACTGTTTATTCCACTTGGAATATCACAAGCTATTTTATAAGCGTCTAGGTAATTTACTCTTTTTAAAAGTTCAATTGAATTCTCATCTAAATCTTTATTTAAACCACTTCCAAACAGACAATCAATCACAACATCACAACTACACACAAAATCTATCTCTTCTATTCCTAAAAGTTTTGCTCTTTTTTCTTGTAATTGTGCCATTTGAGATTTTGCACCAAAAGGAAGATAAAGCTTTACATCAAATTTTTTATATAAAAGTCTAGCTAAGGCTATCCCATCAGCTCCATTATTTCCAGGACCACAGACAACAAGAATAGTACTTTCATCTTCAAACTTCTCTTCACAAAATCTTGCCATGCTAGATGCAGCATGTTCCATTAGTATATCTTCTGTTAAACCAAACTCTTCGTAACATCTTTTATCTAAAGTTCCAACTTCATCAAATACTTTTTTCATGGCATACTTCTTTATTTGTTTTTAAATTTCCATCCATCTTTTGATAAGATTTCTATTATTTTTTGTTTTACATCACCTTGTAACTCTATCCACTCTTCTTTTATAGCTCCACCGCATGCAAGCTTTTTCTTTAGAAGTTTTAGTACCTCTTTTTTTTCATCTTCGCTTATACAAAATCTTCCCACTAAAGTAACTGGTTTACCTTTTCTTTTTTCATAGGTAAATACCAATTGATGAGAATTTTTTGGCTCTATTTTATTTGATGGCTTTTTTTTCTTATCTTCTTTTTTTGTATCAAAACTATCGCCACCTAATTTTGCACCCATTTCAAATATCATTAAAATACCTTTACTCTTGTTTGAACATCAAGTTCATCTATAGATATAAAATCGCCTACTTTATATTGCTCAACTGCGACTCTTCCTATCATAGCTGCATTGTCACTACAATATTTAAGTTCACTTAACATCAAAGCTGTTCCATATTTCCCACAAAGATTTTCAACCTCACCTCTTAAGCAAGTGTTTGCACTTGCCCCTCCTACTATTGCAAAGTTTTTAGGAGCATTTTGTTTGAAAAGTTTTTTTAATTTTTGCATGATATGCTCAACTGCTGTTTTTTGAAATGAAGCACAAATATCTGCTTTTATCTCATCACTTAAAGTTCCTTGTTTTTCTATCTCAACTCTAACTGCATTTTTTAAACCTGAATATGAAAACTCTATTTTAGGACTTTGTCTAAGAGGTACGGGAAAATCAAACTTTTGAGCATCTCCATTAAAAGAGAGTTCTTGAATAACAGGACCACCTGGATAACCTAAGTCTAACATCTTGGCAACTTTATCAAAACTCTCACCAAAACTATCATCCATAGTACTAGCTAAGATTTTCATATCAACTAAAGAGTTCACTTCTATAATTTGCGTATGTCCACCAGAAACTAAAAGCACAGTTAAAGGCAAAATTGAATCTTTTTCAATAAAAAGTGAATAAATATGTCCTTTTAGATGATTTACAGCTATTAAAGGAAGATTTAAAGAGATAGCCAAAGCCTTTGCCATAGTTACACCTTCCATAAGTGTAACAGATAGTCCTGGGGCATTTGTAACTGCGATTGCTTTTAGTTTTGGGAAATATTCTTTGCACTCTTCAAGTATTTTGGGTAAAGCTTCCACATGAAGTCTTGCAGCAAGTTCAGGTACAACTCCACCATAAACACTATGTTGAAGTTCTTGGGATATTTTTTTGTGATAAACAAGTCTATTTGTATCTATTTCAGTTATAGCTATAGAGCTATCATCACAAGAAGATTCGATACTAAGAATCATTTAGCATTTTCCTCACCAGTCTCTTCTCTTTTTATCCAATCTAGTGCACAGTCAAGTTTTCCAAATCCAGAAGCTGCATTTATATGTCCTGCATTTTCCATTATTTTCATACCAACATTTAACTCTGTTTGTAATTTTATTGCTTCTTCTATTTCCATATATGGATCATTTGTTGAAGCTGCCATTATTATCTCTTTTGCTTTTAAATCTTTTACAATAGGATATGGATAAAAACTTTGTGCTTCTTTTACGATTCTATTTCTACTAACAGGGGCTACTAACATAAGTTTATCAAGACTTATGTCAAGTTCACTACAAGTATGAAACCAAAGTACATTTGCCAAAGAGTGACAAACTACAATATCAGGCTTGAAATGTTTAATCTCTTTTTTTAAAAACTCTTTCCACTCACTTAAATCAGGGTTATCTCTACTTGGAAAAGCAGGAAAAGATACAATATAATTATCTTTTATCAAGTCACTTGCTAAATGTGCTTGCCAATGGGGGAAATCACTTCCTCCCAAACCATGTAATATCAAAACTCTTTTATTCACTTTTTACCTTTTTTATTTACTTCTTACACATCTAACTAATTTTAGTTTGTGTCTACTATCATAATATGCTGTTCCACTTACAAAATACATATAATCAGCATAAAACCACAAAGTTCTCCAGTGAGCTGTACTTGCCCAATAACCGTCACTTAGACTATATTTAAAAGCTCTATTTATATTTTTTTTGGTATTTTTTTTATCAACTATTAGAGCAAACTCTTCAATATCTGGCAAACGCCAATCATCAAAGCCTGCATAAGATAACTTATCACAATAATCTTGGGCATCTGGATGAGTTAGATAATTTGTAACATTTTGTTCACTATCCATCCAAACTAATTTATTTGCATCATCTATTACGATATTTCTATCATTGTCTCTATGTAAAGAGGCTGCATTTAAAACTGCTATTAACGATATTATGAGTAGTAAATATTTCATTCTCTTATCTTTGAGTTAAATTTTCCTTTTTGAATTCTATCATTTGTAAGTTCATCAAAAAGTTCTATGTCTATTTTACCATTTTTTTTAAACACAAGTCCAACTAACTCTTTTTTTGACTCTTGAACTTCTTTTTCTTCTGATTTTGCATGGACTTTCCAGTTTTCAAACTTTGCTTCATAATCTTTAATTGTCTCTTTTTCAAACTTTGTTCTTGTAAAGATTAAATACACAACTAAAACTAAAAGTATTCCAAAAGGAATCATTAAATCAAGACTCACAATAAGCCCTAACTTCTTTATCCCAAGCAAAGATTTCTTCTAATGAACTTGGATTTACATTGTGAAAATGGTTTATTGCATCAAGGGTAATTTTTGAGATATCTAAAAATCCTATTTTTTCATTTAAGAATTTTGAAACTGCAACTTCATTTGCAGCATTTATTACTACACCTAAATTGGGATTTTTTAGAATTTCATCTTTTATACCCCAGATTGGGTATCTTTGCTCTTCTATTTTTTTAAATTCTAAAGTTCCAACTTCTACTAAATCTATATGTTTAAGTATATTTTCATCAACTTTTCCTAAAACAGCATATGAGATAGGAAGTTGCATATTTGCATTTGCTATGTGAGCTGTTGTACTTCCATCAGCAAAATTAATAAGTGCATGAATTAATGATTTTGTCTCTATTATTGCATCTAGTTTTGTTGTATCGAAAAGCCATTTTGCTTCAAGTAGTTCAAAAACCTTATTTGTCATGGTTGCACTATCTATTGTGATTTTATTCCCCATTGACCAATTTGGATGATTTAAAGCCTCTTTTATAGATACATTTTTTAACTTCTCTAATGGATAATCTCTAAATGATCCACCACTAGCAGTTATTATCATAGAGTCTATTTTTTTATCTTGAAGTAAATACCATAATCCAAAGTGTTCACTATCTATTGGTATAAGATTATTTTGGTCTATAAAAGCACCAGCTACTACTAGTGATTCTTTATTTGCCAAAGCTACTTTTTTACCACATTTGATTGCTTTAAGTGTAGGTTTTAATCCCAAAAATCCTACAAGTGAATTTACAACTGTCTTAGCATCTGATTGTTCAATTGCATTTAGAATTGCTTCTTCCCCATAAGATACATTTGTATGATTTACTTTTGAAATATCATCTTTAGAAGCGATTACTACGGTTTTAGGATTGAACTGTTTTATTTGAGCATTAAGTAAATCTATATTTTTCCCTGCAACTAAAACATCGATATTTAGGTTAAATTTTTGTGCGATATGTAGAGTATTAACTCCAATAGAACCAGTACTACCTAATATTATCAAAGTATAGCTCTTAATAAAACTAACATCACAACAGAAGCAAATAAGAAACCATCTGTTCTATCTAATACTCCACCATGACCTGGTAAAATACTCCCACTATCTTTAACTTCTGCTTCTCTTTTTAGATAACTTTCAAATAAGTCACCAAAAATAGATGAAATAGCAACTACTATAGAAATAACTAAAGTCCCCATATAAGTTATTCCATCAATTGCAAATATTGGACCTAAAATAGCTGCTAAAATGATACCTCCAGCTACACCCTCTAGAGTCTTATTTGGACTTGTTTCACAAAATTTTGTTTTCCCAAAAGCACGACCTACATAATAAGCTCCAACATCAGCAGAAGCTACCACAAATAACATCCACCAAAGAACTCCTATTCCATACTCATTATATAAAGTTAAAAGTGTTAGAAATGAGATAAGTGGATATAAGAAAGGAAGAAATACTTTTTTATCCATATCTCTTTTATAAGCTAAATTAGAAGCAAAAATTACTAAAGCTATTAAAACTAATATTTCAGGATAAGGATAAAAATAAGCGATAATCCAAGTAATAGCGGCATATTGAAAGACTGTTGAATCTTTTACTTTGAAAAGATTCATCGCTTCATCAATACCCACGATCATAAAAGCACCAAGAAAAAGCCAAGTTACAAACATAGTATTTATATAACTTACTAGAATAAATACGGCAAATAAAACAAGTGCTGTTTTTATTCTCGTTGAACTTGAAGAAATTAACTCATACATTGAAAACCTTTGATTTTTTCATATTTTATCTTAAGTTTTCTTTCTATTTTGTAAATAAACTTTTTAAGGCTTATTTTGAGTCTATTTTATTTAAATATGTACATCGATTGTATCATAGGGATTATATAAAACATTTGCCCCATTTTGAACTTTTACATTTCTTCTTTGAGTAAAATCAACTAAATATTTCCCACTAAAATCTGTTGAAAATTTTACACATAATTCTGCTGCTTTATATATAACATCTATGGGTAGTGTCTTTTTCGTATTTTGTACTATTACATGTGAAGAGTTTGTACTTTGCATATGAAACCAAAAGTCACTTGCTTTTGAATTCTGAAGTAAAAATATATTTGAACGCTCATCCGTTCCTAGAAGTATTCTGTATCCATCGAAGAAAAAACTCTCAAATGGCTCTTGCTTTTTTGTTTTTGTTTGATTTCTTTGTTTTTTTGGAAGTAAAAATTCTACTTCATCAATAGACTTACAAAGTTTTATATTTGAAATCATTCTATTTAAAAACTCAGATTTTTTTCCTAAATTCTCTTTTTCTATAGAAATATGCAAACTTTTTTGTTTTAGTTTTTTTGCTTTTTTAAAAAGGCTATTTGCATAAATAGAAGGATTACTACACTCACTTAAATCAATTTCTACAACACTTCCATCATAATTATTTAGTTTTGCACTTTTTTCATATGGTTTTATTAGGTGTAAATTACTCAAAATCAAATTTGCTTTTTCGTATAAAAGTTGTGATTCTTTTTCTAATTCATCTTTTTGTGGCAAAGTTTTTAACACTTTTAATAATTTAGTACGGTTTTTCTCTATTTGTGATATTTTTTGTTTTTTTAAACTGGTTAAAGAACTCTGTTCTTTTTCAAAATAATTATTAAGTAAGAACTCTTCTGTATCTTTTATCTCTTCCATTTTAGGTATAAAAGTTTGTTTTGGTATTTCATCTAATTTTTCACCAACTTTTACAATCCTAGAAGAGCTAAACTCATCTATATGTCTTAGGGCTTCTAGGATTATTTCATTTTCATCCAAAATGATGATATTTGTATGTTTCCCTGTAAATTCAAACTGTAAAACTGTAGTTAATTCTTTATATGAAGATTTTGAATTTACATAGATTCGAATAATCTTATCATCATTGTGCATTGTGATATTTTTTATTCTTGAGTTATTAAATCTTTTTTGTAAAATAGTATCAAAAGGTGCGATAAAATCTTTTTGTGATGAAATCTTTTCATCTTTTTTATATATTAAGCTATTGCTTTTTGCCATATCAAAATATATTACATTTCTGTCATTAAACTCAATAAAAATAGTGTTGTTTTCTACTCTTCTTATTTGTCTTATTATTTTACAATTTGCATTTAAATATTCAACAATATTTTTTATAGCATAATATTTCATTTGGTTCCAATTTATTTTAGTGTGTATTTGTTATATTTTAAAATTACTCGTTCTGCTATATCTATCATTTTTATATTTAAAACTTTAAATTTCTCATCTTTTATATTTAATAATAATTTATCATAAGTTATAGAATAAGGATATAGCAAAAAATAGATATATTCTTTTGATTTTGATTCTTTTCCTAGCTCCTTAAACCACATCGATAAAAGCGATATATAAAGCATAGAGGGATTGAAAGATACACCTTCTTTTAACTCCTTTGATAACTCTAAATTTAAAAAATTATAAGCTTGCAATATGGCAGAAATTGTATATGAATTTTTATTATTTAAATAATAGTCATTTTCTTTTGTAACTCTTTTTAACTCTTTTAAAATATCTTTAGAAGTATCTTTTATATAAATATTTATTTCATCATCAATTTCAAATTTTTCATCTTCAATATTTTCATAAGATGTTATAATGTCCTTACATAAGAGTAAGAGTGCTTCTGTTTTTATTTTAGATAAGTTAATAATCATACACAATTTTATCTAAAGTATTCTAAATAAGCACAACTCTAAAGTTTTTTAAGTCTAATTAAGTTAAAATATATAAATTTTATAAAAAACTTAATGAAAAAGGAAATTATTGGAACCGATTGGCGTATTAAATGATGGTCAAATTTATGACCTTCAAACTGCGGAAGCTTTGAATATTCAAGGAGAGGTAATAAAAGCCGATAACTCTAAAGAATCTTTAGAGATTTTAAGACACTCATGTGCCCATCTTATGGCACAAGCTATCAAAGAGTTATATCCAGAAGCTAAATTTTTTGTAGGACCTGTTGTAAGTGAAGGTTTTTACTATGATTTTAAAGTTGAATCAAAAATATCAGATGAAGACTTACCTAAAATTGAAAAGAAAATGAAAGAGTTAGCAAATGCTAAACTACCTATTGAAAGATACGAAGCATCAAGAGAAGAGATTTCACAAAAATTTAATAGTGATGAACTAAAACAAGCTGTATTATCAAGAATTACAGATGAGACTCTGACGATGTACAAACAAGGTGATTTTGAGGATTTATGTAGAGGTCCACATTTACCAAATACTAGAATGATAAGAAGTTTTAAACTAACAAGAGTAGCTGGTGCTTATCTTGGTGGTGATGAAAAAAATGAGATGATTACTAGAATTTATGGTATTGCATTTTTTGATAAACAAGAACTTTTTGATTATGTGAAAATGTTAGAAGAAGCTAAAAAAAGAGATCATAGAAAACTAGGAACAGAACTTGAACTTTTCACATTTAGTGATGAAGTAGGAGCAGGTCTTCCTATGTGGCTACCAAATGGGGCAAGACTTAGATCAAAATTAGAGCATATCTTATACAAAGCTCACAGAATAAGAGGATATGAACCAGTTCGTGGTCCAGAAATCTTAAAATCTGAGATGTGGAAAATATCAGGTCACTATGCAAACTACAAAGAGAATATGTATTTTACTACTATTGATGAACAAGAATATGGTATCAAACCAATGAACTGTGTTGGACATATTCAAATATTCAAAAATAATTTGGTATCATATAAAGACCTACCAAAAAAACTTTTTGAGTATGGGGTTGTTCATAGACATGAGATGAGTGGTGCAATGCATGGATTATTTAGAGTTAGAGAATTTACTCAAGATGATTCACATATATTTTGTACACAAGATCAAATAAAATCAGTAATCTTTGAAGTTTTAGAATTCGTTGATGCATTACTTAAACTATTTGATTTTAAATATGAAATCGAAGTTTCTACAAAACCGGAAAAAGCAATCGGTGATGATATTTTTTGGGAAAAAACTACAAAAGGTATCATGGATGCACTTGATGAAAACAATATCACATATGGTATTGATGAAGGTGGTGGAGCATTTTATGGTCCTAAAATTGATATTAAAATTCTAGATGCTATTGGAAGAAAATGGCAATGTGGAACTGTTCAAGTTGATATGAACTTACCTTCAAGATTCAATGCTGAATTTATCAATGAAAAAGGTGAGAAAGAACAACCAGTTATGATTCATAGAGCCATTTTAGGTTCTTTTGAAAGATTTATTGGTATATTAACAGAACACTGTGCAGGTGAGTTTCCATTTGTTATTGCTCCTACACAAGTTATTTTTGTACCAATTGCGGATACTCATAATGAGTATGCAAAAGAGCTACAAAAAGAGCTTTTACAAAATAGCATCGATTCTAAAATTTTCAGTATGAATGAAAGTTTAAACAAAAGAATCAGAATGGCAGAAAAACAAAGAGTTCCAATGATTGTAGTAATTGGAGATGAAGAAGTTGAAAACAAAACTGTAGCACTAAGAGATAGAAGAAAAAGAGAACAATCAAACATGGGTAAAAATGAATTTATCCAAATGTTAAATGAAATTAATAAAGGAAGTGAAATTTGAGTCGAGGAAATAAAAAAGACGATGTTATAATGAATGACGACATTACAGCTAAGGAAGTTAGATGTATGGGTGACGATGGTACTAACTATGGTATCATCTCAACAGCAGATGCTTTAAAAACTGCGGATGAACAAGGTCTTGATTTAGTTCTAATTGCACCAGAAGGTAAACCACCTGTTGCAAAAATAATGGATTATAGTAAATTCAAATATCAACAAGAAAAAAAGAAAAAAGAAGCTAGAAAAAATCAAAAAGTGATTGTTCTAAAAGAAGTGAAATTTTCTGTTAAAATTGCTGAAAATGATATTAACTATAAAGTTAAACATGCAATTGAATTCCTTGAAAAAGGATTTCATGTAAAATGTAGAGTATTTCTAAAAGGTAGAGAGATGGCTCATCCTGAAGCTGGAGCAGAAGTACTTGAAAAAGTATGGCCTATGCTAGAAGATTATGGGGATAGAGATTCTGAACCAAAACTTGAAGGAAGATTTGTAAACATGATGGTTCTTCCTAAAAAAGACTAATTTCCACTTAAGTAGAAAGAGATAATTCCTCTTTCTACAAAAACTTCAAACTAACTTAAACTTATCTAAAGCTTATTTTTACTATAATCACAAACTTTTTCTAATATCGAAGAAGAATGCAAATTTAAGAAAGGAGAAATCCATGCCTAAAATGAAATCAGTTAGTGGAGCTTTAAAAAGATTTAAAGTGAAAAAAAATGGTTCAATTAAATGTGGTTCAGCATTTAGAAGTCACATCTTAACAAAAATGTCAAGAAAAAGAAAAGTGGCATTAAGAGGACCTCAAACTATTGATAGCACTGATGCTACAAGAGTTAGAAGAATGTTGTGTAAAGCGTAATTAAAGAAATTTAATTACAAGTCCCTCCACAAGTATGTGGACAAGTTCGGCAATAGCCGACACCAATATTAAACAAAATATATGGTTAAGAAAGGAATAAAATGCCTAGAGTTAAAACTGGTATAGTTAGAAGAAGAAGACATAAAAAAGTTCTAAAAGCGGCAAGAGGTTTCTTCGCAGGTAGAAGCAAACACTTTAGAAAAGCAAAAGAACAATTAGAAAGATCTTTAGTATACGCATACAGAGATAGAAGACAGAAAAAAAGAGATATTAGAAAGCTATGGATTATCAGAATTAATGCAGCTTGTAGATTAAATGATATCAACTATTCAAGATTCATGAACGGTGTTAAATTAGCTGGAATTGAACTAGATAGAAAAATATTAGCTGATATGGCAATGAATGATGCAGCAGCATTTACAACAGTTGCAACAGCAGCTAAAGCAGCATTAGCAAAATAATTTTAAATTTGCAAAAATAAAAAAGGGGTTTGATTAATTTCAAACCCCTTTTTTTATGTACAATTTTTATATAAGAGAAAGTGCTTTTTGGTAATCTTCTTTTTTATTTAAATTTAAAAATTCATTTTCATCAAAAAACTCGATTTTTTTTAGTTCTATTTTTTTCAGTAAAAAACCTATTTTGTGATTATTTTCTTTTATCATTTCATTTATTATTGGCAGGCAAGATTTTTTATAAACTCCACATAAATTATGCTCTCTTGATGTTATTGCAATTGTACTATTACTCAAACTTTCATTTATAAGTTTTTCCATTGTCTCAATTTTTACAAAGGGAGTATCTACTGTTATAACAAAAACGTTGTCAGATTTTATAGTTTCTAAGATACTTTTTAAAGCTATCAAAGGTGAACTTTCACCTGAAATATTATCAAATATTATGTTTTCATCACTTTTTAGAAAATCAAATTTATTAGTTTTTGAAGATAAGTAGATATTTTTAAAATGGGGTTTTAATCTATCAAATTGATACTGAGCAAGAGTGTTGTAATTAGAAAAAGGAAGAAGAGCTTTGTCTTCTCCCATTCGTGAACTTTTCCCACCACAAAGGATTACACAAGGTATATCAAATTGTGGTGTTTTCATTATAAACTTCTAGGGTCAGTGATATAACCACTTATTGCACTTGCAGCAGCAACTGCCGTATTTGATAAATATATTTTTGAACTTCGAGATCCCATTCTTCCAACAAAGTTTCTATTTGTAGTAGAAATACAAACCTCATCATCACCTAAGATTCCCATATATCCACCTAAACATGCTCCACAAGTAGGATTTGAAACAACTCCCCCTGCATCAACTAAAGTATCAATATATCCAAGTTTTGTAGCTTCCCTCAATATTTTTTGAGTTCCTGGAGTTAAGATTAATCTTACATGTCTTGCAACCTTTTTACCTTCAAGTAATTGGGCAGCCACTTTAAAATCAGATAATCTTCCATTTGTACAGCTTCCAATAAATACTTGGTCAACTCTAATATTATCTTCAACAGCTTGATTTACACTGTGTCCATTTGATGGTAAAAATGGATATGCAATTACTGGATTTAAAGCTTCAACATCTATAACAATCTCTTGACAGTATGTTGCATCTTCATCAGAGTAATGAATTTTTGGTTCAGCTCTTAAACTGTCTCTGCTATCTAAGAATTCTTTTGTAACTTCATCATATGCAACAATACCATTTTTAGCCCCTGCTTCAATAGCCATATTACATAAAGAGAATCTATCATCCATACTTAGATATTTAATTGAATCACCTGTGAATTCTAAAGCTTTATATAAAGCTCCATCAACTCCAAGTATTCTAATAATCTCTAAGATTAAATCTTTTCCAGTAATATAAGGACCTGGTTTCCCTTTGAATACTACTTTAATAGACTCAGGTACCTTAAACCAGTTTCCACCAGTAATCATTCCAAAAGAAATATCAGTACTTCCCATACCTGTAGAAAATGCACCTAATGCACCATGTGTACAGGTATGTGAATCAGCACCAATAATAACATCACCTGGTAATACTAATCCTTTTTCAGGTAAAAGTGCATGTTCGATTCCCATATCTTTTTCATCAAAAAATAGTTTTAAATTATGTTTTTCTGCGAAATCTCTTGAAATTCTTGCTTGATTTGCCGATGCAATATCTTTTGCAGGAATAAAGTGATCAAGTACAATTGCAAAACCATCTGGGTTTGCTAATTTTTCAAAACCACCCTCTTCAAATGCTCTAATAGAAATAGGAGTTGTAATGTCATTTCCAATAACCATATCAATTGGACTTCTTACAATCTCACCTGCGTAAACTTCATGTCCTACATGTTCGCTAAAAATTTTTTCTGTAATTGTTTGACCCATCTTTTCTCTCTTTATTAAACTTATCTTTTTTAATTTGCTCGATTATAGCTAAAATCTGTTTAGCTTTCAAAAACTCTTTTAAGCTCTTTTTTTATCTTCTTTATATTGTTTATACTGCATATATAAAATTATTGCAATAGCAAAATCTATAATTACATCTGCAAAATTAAATATTGCAAAATCAAAACCACAATGCCAATAAACATAATCAACAACTGCCCCATAAGTAAATCTATCTAAAATATTAGACAAACCACCTGCTAGTAGTATTGAAACAGGAATATAGTATTTCACAAATACTTCTTTATTTAAATATAAATAAATCAATATAGAAGCTATAAGTGTTAATTGTATAAATTTTAAATATTCACTCAAAAATTCAAACATAGAAAATGCAACACCATAATTGTATGCAAGAACTAAGGAAATACAATCACTTTCAAAACCAAAATTTAAAAACACAAAACCATATTTAATAGCTTGATCTATTAAAACTAATAATATAAAAATTATTAGGGAAACAGTTAACTTTCTATTCATAGTTTTTTATTTAAAAACTCTATTAGTTTATCCATGTACTCGTTTACTAGTTTTTTATCTCTACCTTCAATTAAAACTCTTAATTTATTTTCAGTTCCAGAGTATCTAATTAAATCTCTCATACCTTTAGATTTGATTTCTGCTTGAAGTTCTTTTAAACCTTCAATTTTATCTAAAGGAATTTTTTCATTTACTTTTAGATTTTTTAGTACTTGTGGATAAAGCTCAAATTTATTTAAAGCTTCACTAGCTTTTTTCCCACTTTCTAAAACATATGCCAATACTTGAAGTGCAGTTGCTAAACCATCTCCTGTTTTTGAAACATCAGAGAAAATAACATGTCCACTTTGCTCACCTCCAAAATTGATGTGATTTTCTTTCATATTTACTAAAACATTTTTATCACCAACATCTGTTCTATTTAGTTTCAAGTCAAAAGAGTCTAGGTAGTCCTCTAAGGCTTTATTACTCATAACTGTAGCAACACAAGCTTCACCTTTTAAAAGTCCCTTGTTGCTTAGATAGACGCATAAGGCACCTAATAGTTTATCCCCATCAACAGTATCACCATTTTCATCTATTATAACCAGTCTATCAGCATCACCATCTAAAGCTAATCCAATATCAGCTCTTACTTCCTTTACAACTTTTGAAACATTTTCAGGATACATCGCACCGCTTAATTCATTGATATTAAATCCATTTGGTTTTGCATTTATTGTAAAGACTTCAGCACCTAGTTCTTCAAGAATAGTTGGTGCAACTTTATACGCTGCTCCATTTGCACAGTCAAGAACAATTCTAAGTCCACTCAATGTTAAATCTTTTGGAAATGAACTTTTAATTGATACAATATATCTTCCAATAACATCATCAATTCTTTTTGATGCTCCTATTTCTTTTCCTGTTTTTTGAGCTTGAATTATCGATTCTTCATCAAAAAATAATTCTTCTATTGCTTTTTCACAATCAAGTCCTAGCTTATTTCCATTATGATCAAAAAACTTGATTCCATTATCTTCAAAAGGATTATGTGAAGCAGATATCATAATTCCAGCATCACATCTCATTGATTCTGTTAAGAATGCAATAGCAGGAGTTGGCATTGGTCCTATTTGTATAACATCATATCCTACGGCCGTCAGTCCAGATACAAGTGCATTTTCAATCATATATCCACTTCTTCTAGTATCTTTTCCTACTAAAATTTTGTTTGTATATGAATTCTTTCTAAAAAATATTCCAGCAGCCATTGCTAGTTTCATTACAGTCATTGCATCTAAAAATGACCCCGCTTGTCCTCTTACACCATCAGTACCAAATAGTTTCATGAAAAATCCTAAAATTAAACTTAATTTAAACTTACTTTAAAGTTATTTGGCTAGTATTCTAGCCTTAAAAAAATTATAAAGAGGTTAAAAATGGCAAACCACAAATCTTCGGCTAAAAGAGCTAAACAAACGTTAGTAAAAACTGAGAGAAACAGATTTTATAAAACAAGAATTAAAAACATAACTAAAGATGTATTATCTGCAGTTGAGGCTAATGACAAAGAAAAAGCAACTGTTGCTATGAAAACTGCTAATAAATACATGCACCATTGTATTGCAAAAGGTATCCTTAAAAAAGGAACTGCTGCTAGAAAAGTTAGTAGACTACAAGTTAAAGTTAACGCACTTTAATAAAATTTTACTATCATAAAAATATGGTAGTTAATTTTATTTATTTGCTTATACATACTATAAAATATGTTACAAGATAAATTACAACTATTTATTGATAGATATGAGGAGATTAATGGACTATTAGCTTCTCCAGATATCTCTTCAGACATAAAAAGGATGACTGCACTTTCAAAAGAACAGTCGGCAATTGAACCAATTGTAAATAAAGCTAAAGAATATATAAGTGTATTAAATGATATTCAAGATAACAGATTGTTATTTGATGATCCAGAATTAGGAGAATTAGCAAAAGAGGAACTTAGAGATTTAGAGGTTAGAAAACCCTCTATTGAAGAAGAAATAAAAGTTCTTATGATTCCTAAAGATCCTAATGATAATAAAAATATTTTTATAGAACTAAGAGCTGGTGCAGGTGGGGACGAAGCAGGAATATTTGTAGGAAACCTATTTAGAGCATACTTAAGATATGCGGAACTAAAAGGGTGGAAAGTTGAGATAATGAACCAAAGTGAAAATGAAGCAGGTGGATACAAAGAAATCGTAGCTTTATTTAAAGGTGAACAGGTTTATTCAAGACTAAAATATGAGAGTGGAACACATAGAGTTCAAAGAGTTCCCGCAACAGAATCTCAAGGAAGAGTTCATACTTCAGCAATTACTGTAGCAGTTATGCCAGAAGTTGACGATGTAGAAGTTGAAATCGATCCAGGTGATTTAAAAATTGATGTTATGAGAGCTAGTGGAAATGGTGGACAATCTGTAAATACAACAGACTCTGCGGTTAGAATTACACATATTCCTTCAGGACTTGTGGTAACCAACCAAGACCAAAAATCTCAACATAAAAATAAAGATAAAGCAATGAAAGTTCTAAAAGCTAGACTTTATGACATTCAAATGCAAGAAAAAATGGACTCAGAAGGTGCCAGCAGAAAAGAACAAGTTGGAACTGGTGATAGAAGTGGTAGAATTAGAACTTATAATTACCCACAAGGCCGAATAAGTGACCATAGAATTAACCTAACATTATACAGACTTGAAGCAGTTATGAATGATGGAGTATTTGATGAAATCATAGACCCATTAATCACAGATGCACAATCAAGAGCAATTGAGGCTAATGGATTATAATCCATTAGTTTCACTTTTTTATCTACTTTCGTAATCAAAATGTAATCATTTTAAAATACACTTTCATCTGTTAAAACACATTAATAAAAATATTTCAAAATTTACAAATTAAAAAGAGAGTTATAACTTTTTTTGATTTTAGTTATAGCCCTTTATCTTTTTTACGCGAACGATTAGAGAAAAGGCTATAAATAGGATTAAAATATGAAAATAAAATGGAATTCAATTGTTGAAAAACTCGATTATGCTTTTCAGCCTATTATACATGCTCATTCTGGTAAAATTTTTGCAGTTGAAGCTTTGCTTAGAAATGTAGAAAAGATACCTAATATAAACTATATTTATGAAATTTTTGATTTAGCACATGAAGAAAACTACTTGTATGAGTTTGACTTACTCTTAAGAGAAAAAGCAATTGAAAAGTTCTCTAAAATAAACATTGAAAATTTACAACTTTTTTATAACCTTGATAATAGAACTATTCATGCAAAGAACTATACAAAAGGTAATACAAAAAAAATCTTAAAAAAATATAACTTGCCTAAAAGTATAATCTGCTTTGAACTAAGTGAACGAGGTACAATAGAAGATCAAACTGACTTAATTGAAATGATACATAATTACAATAGTAGTAATTATACTATTGCAATTGATGACTTTGGAGTTGGGGTTTCAGGTTTAAAATTATTATACTTTTCGCAAGCAGATATAATAAAAATAGATAGATTTTTCATAGAAAATATAAATAGTGATGCTAAAAAAAGATTATTTTGTTCTTCTATTATAAATATGGCACATATTATGGGTATGAAAGTTGTAGCAGAAGGAGTTGAAACATTAAAAGAGTTTTATACTTGTAAAAATATTGGTGCAGATTTTATTCAAGGATTTTTAGTACAAAAGCCAACTATACAAATTGATGAAATAAAGCCTATATACAAAGATATAGTTAAATATCTATTAAATGAAAAAAGAGCAGATGACAATGCTCCAATAGAGCAAGAATTTATACAAAATATAGTTCCTCTTAATATTAATTCATCTTTACACTCTTTATTTTTATATTTTAAAGATTATACACACAGTAGTTTTGTTCCAATAGTAGATGATTATGATAACTTTATTGGTGTTATTTATGAAGTTGATATTAAACAAATCTCATACTCACAATATGGATTAGCCTTAGCACAAAATAAATCATACAGTTCAAAAATAAGTAAATATGTTAAACCAGTTATCTCAATAGAAGCCTCATGGGGAATTGATAAAGCCTTACAAATCTTTAATCAAGACCCAAATTCATCGGGGATATTTATTACAAAAGCAAATAAATATCATGGTTTTATTGATTTAAGGTCTCTATTACAACTTTCACATAAAAGAACTTTAGAAATTGCAGAAAACCAAAATCCACTAACAAGGCTACCAGGAAATAAACAAATTGAAAGATTTATTTACGATAGTTTAGAAAATAAGAATAATTACAGTTCACACATTTTATATTTTGATTTTGATAATTTTAAACCTTTTAATGATACTTATGGATTTAGACAAGGTGATAGAGCAATCCTATTATTTGCAGAACTTTTACAAAAAAAATATCCAAGTGATACATTTATAGCACATATTGGTGGAGATGACTTTTTTATAGGTATAAAAAATAATGATATTGAAGAGGTTTATCTTACAACTAAAGAGGTTTTAGATGAATTTAGATGGTCTGTGAAAAACTTATATAGTGAAATAGACAAAATAAATGGTCATATAAAAGGAAAAGATAGATTTGGAGAAGACAGAATATTTGAACTTTTATCTTGTTCTTGTGCTATTATTGAGATTTCATGTAATTCAAAAAAAGCAAATTTTGATTACACTTTAAATGTAATGAAAAAATACTCAAAGAATCTAGACAGACCAATAAGTGCTTCATTTTAAGATGTAATCATCTTGTAATTTTTATAAACTATAATGTTCAACAAAATAGATGTTATACACAATGGGAAGGCTTAAATGATGTTAAAAGTTTATGAGACAAAAAGAGAGCAAATTCAAAATGAATTGCTAGAAATAGGTAATGTGGTAATTGAATCATTAAATGCAGCTTTAAAGGCTCTAAAAGATGAAGATTTTAAGGCTTTAAAAGATGCAGAGTTATCATTAAAAAAACTTACAATTAGTTCAAATAATATAGATAATTCAATTGTGACAGCCCTTGCTTTATATCAACCAGAAGCAAGAGATTTAAGAGAGTTAGTATCTTATTTTAAAATTACAAATGAATTAGTAAGAGCTGGGGGAAACACAAAAGGTTTTATTAAAATATTTAGAACTTCATTTAGTGAAGATTTAAATACCAAAACAATTTTAGAATATGCAGTTCCTTTATTAAAATCAACCCTACTTTCTCTTCAAACATCAATATCGATTATTAAAGAGTCTACTACAAATCATATTGAAGAGAAGTATCAAAGAGTTGTAGTAGAAGAGAGTAAGACTGATGATTTATACTCAATGATAGAAAAAAATATATTAAAATTAATTGCTAAAAATTTAGACTTATCAAAAGAGTATTTTGATATTCTAACTTCATTGAGAAAGTTAGAAAAGATTTCTGATAGATCAGTTTCGATTGCACACTTATTACTTTTTGCTGAAAAAGGTGGAGAGATAGAAAGAAAATAGTAGTTGTACTATAGTCTAACTTATGAAAAAAGCTCTAGCTAAAATAAACAAATATTTCGCAAGTAATTATGAAGTTTTAATAGCAATGATTTTATTCATTGCTATTATTATATCCGGATTAGAATTTTCCAAAGCAATTATCTATATGCTTGAATTTATTGTTATAATGGAAGTTGTTAAAATGATTTCTGATTTTATAAAAAAAGAGAAATTAAGACTCCGATTTGTTATTGATTTATTCATCATTTTCCTTATTAGAGATGTAATTATTCAAGCTTCTCACACAAAAAAGGATTATGTTGATATAATTTTTTTACTAATTGTCATCTTTGTATTTTTTATTTTTAGGATAATGTCAATAAAATACTCTCCAGGAATACATAAAATTGATGAAAAAAGTGAGAAAACAGATGAATAGTAGTACTCTTTTAATCATAGAAGATGAAGTTGATATTTTAGAACTATTAGAATATACCTTACAAAAAGAGGGCTTTGAGACAATTGGTTTCTTAAATGCATCAGAAAAAGTATATGAAGTTTTAAATGAAGAAGAGATTGATTTAATACTTATGGATAGAAATTTACCAGGAGTAGAGGGAACTTCTTTTATAAATGACATAAAAAACAAAGGTTACAATATACCAGTAATTTATGTTAGTGCAAAAGATCAAGATGAAGATATTTTAGAAGGTTTTGATAAACATGCTGATGATTATATAACCAAACCATTTAATTTAAAAGAGCTTATAGCCAGAGTAAAAGCTGTAATAAAAAGAACAAAAAAAGATATTGAAATAGAAAAAATAAAAGATATTACTTATAAAAAATCTAGTAAAAGCTTTTATATAGATGACTTGAAAATTGATTTAACAACATTAGAACATGATTTATTTTTAGAATTTTTCAAAAATAAAGATATTCTTTTAAGTAGAGAATATCTTTTAGATACAGTGTGGGAAGATTCTTTAGAAAAAAAACTAAAAACTGTAAATGTGGCAGTAAAAAGATTAAAAAGTAAGATTGACCCAAGTGGCGATAAAAAATATATAAAATCTGTCCGTGGTGAAGGATATATGTTTTGTTAAAAATTCACCAATTTTTCCTTAGAAGTTTTATACTTATCTTTTTATCAATACTTATACTAATTTCAATAGTAATTTATTTTTGGTCAAAAGCTATATATTTAGAACAAATTGAAAAAAGTATACTATCAAATATCAATACCCTTTCAATCGCAATTCCAAATCTAAATAATATTGATAAAAAAGTACAAGAGATAAAAAAAGCTACTAATCTTAGGGTAACAATTATCAATGCAGAAGGAAAAGTAGTCGCTGAAACGGATAAAGATAAAACTCTTATGGAAAATCACCTAGATAGGGAAGAAGTGATTGATGCTAAAATCAATGATTATGGTGAGATTTCAAGGTATTCAAATACTTTAAATAGAGATTTACTTTATATTGCAAAAGAAGTTAAAATCAATGGAAAAAATTATTACATAAGAATGTCTAGTGATATTAGTACTATAAAAGAATATTTTATAAAGTTAAGTCTTCAACTTATTGCCATTTTTTCTATTTTTCTACTTTTAGCTTTTGTTGTTTCATATTATATTTCTAATGAGATAAAAAAAGAGACAGATAATATTCTTCACTTTTTAATTAGTCTTACAAAAAAAAGAGAATCTATAAGTCTAAGTGTTTTTCATACTAAAGAATTCTTTACAATAAATAGATTATTAAATAAAGTTGCTCTTAGACTTCAAAAAAAAGAGAAAACAAAAGCGAAACACACAGCTAAATTAAGACTTGCAAATAAACAAAAAGATGAAATAATAAGTGCCATTTCCCATGAGTTTAAAAATCCTATTGCTATCATTACAGGTTATGTTCAAACACTACAAAATGATAAAGATTTACCAGAACAAATGAGAGACAAATTCTTGTCTAAAATTGATTCAAATGCTACTAAAATGACTAAAATCATTGATAAATTAAGACTTGCCTTAAAACTTGAAGAGGGTAAAGAACATATTGAAAAAAGAAAAATACACTTAAAAGATGTTTGTAATACTTTGTGCATTGATTTAAAAGATAAATATCCAAATAGAGTTATTGAAATAAAAGGAGATAACTATCTTCTTGAGGCAGATGAAACACTACTTTCAATGGCAATATCAAATTTAGTAGAAAATGCTTTAAAATATTCAGAAGATACTGTTACTATTGAAATTACTGATAAATATTTAAAAGTGACAGATTTAGGTATTGGAATATCTGAAATGGAATTATTAAAAATCACCGATAAGTTTTATAGAGTCTCACAAAATGGGTGGAATAACTCTTTAGGACTTGGATTATTTATAGTAAATTCTATTCTAGTTTTACATGATTTTAAACTAGAAATCAACTCAGTTTACAATCAAGGTTCTGAATTTACAATTAAATATTAAAAATCACTTAATTTAAGCAATTTGTAAGTATTACTACACTATTATTCCAGCTCATTAATTAAATCGGAGAACGTAGATGAAATTCACTCAAATGGCAAAAGCCACTGAAATTGATAGAGATTGGGTTATTATTGATGCAACTGATAAAGTATTTGGTAGAATCATTACTGAAGTTGCTACAATCTTAAGAGGTAAAAATAAAACTAATTATACTCCTCATGTAGACTGTGGAGATAACGTAATTATCATAAATGCAACAAAAGCAAAATTTTCTGGAACTAAACTAGAAACTAAAAATTACTATACACACTCAGGTTATTTTGGTAGTACAAAAACTCACAAAATGTCTGATATGTTTGAACAAAATCCTGAAAAGCTATACAAATTAGCAGCAAGAGGGATGTTACCAAAAACTAAACTTGGTAAATCAATGTTAAAAAAATTAAAAGTATACGCAGGTAGCGAACACCCTCACACTGCGCAAATTAAAGGATAAGACTAATGGCAAAAGTATACGCAACTGGAAGAAGAAAATCTTCTATCGCAAAAGTATGGTTAGAAGCTGGTAATGGACAAGTTTCTATTAATGGTCAAACTTTAGACGCATGGTTAGGTGGACACGAAGCTATCAAAAAAAGAGTAATGAGACCTTTAGAAGTTTCTAAACAAGAATCTTCTGTAAATATCGTTGTTAAAACTCTTGGTGGAGGATATTCTGCACAAGCTGACGCTGCTAAACATGGTATTTCAAGAGCATTAGTTGCATTTGATGAACAATTTAGAGCTGTTTTAAAACCTTATGGATTACTAACTAGAGATGCAAGATCTGTAGAGAGAAAAAAATACGGAAAGAAAAAAGCAAGAAAATCTACTCAATTCTCAAAAAGATAATTGGAATTTTTGGAATTTTATATTTCTTTATATCTTAAGGAGCGACGAAAGTTGCTCCTTTTTTTATGCACTTTTTTATAAAAAGATATTACAATACACCATGAAAAAGTTAGCCCTTCTATTATTCATTATTCACTATTGCTTATTCACTTATTTAAGTGCGAGTACCTTAAACTTATCAATAAGTAGTTCACCTATTAGATTAAACCCTATTTTAGCTAATGATACTGCAAGTAGTGAAATCGCTGATTGGTTATTTAATGGCTTATTTAAATATGACAAGAATGGAAATATAATCCCTGACCTAGCCTCTTCATATGAATTTATTGATAATACTCACTTAGTAATAAAACTTAAAAAAAATGTACTCTGGCATGATGGGGAAAAATTCACAGCTGATGATGTAATCTTTACCTATGAGAAAATCAATGACCCAAAAGTTTTTACTACAATCAAATCAAACTTTAAAGAAGTAAAAAGCCTATCTAAAATAGATGATTACACAGTAGAAGTTGTTTATAAAAAGCCCTACTTCAAAGCTTTAGGAATTTGGATGTTTGGAGTAATACCAAAACATATTTTAAAAGATGAAAAAGACCTAATGAGTAGTTCATTTAATAAACATCCAATAGGAACAGGCTCATATAGACTTGATAGCTTTAAATTAGGAAGTGATATAAGACTTTATGCCTTTGATAAATATTTTGAAGGAAAACCTAAAATTAATGAATTAAATTTTAAATTCCTACCAGATCCTAGTACTTCATTTTTATATTTAAAACAAAACAAACTTGATCTTGGAAGCTTGACTCCCTTACAAATAGATAGACAAATAGATAAGGAATTTAAAATAAATTATCAAATCATAGAAAAACCAGCTTTTGCTTTTGACTACTTGGGCTTTAATTTAAAGAAAAAGAAATTTAAAGATATAAATGTTAGAAGAGCTTTATCCTTAGCCATAGATAGAAAAGAGATAATAGATATTTTATTTTTTGGACATGGACAAGTTTGTAATGGTCCTTTCTTGCCAGGAACATTTGCTTATGATAATACAGTTAAACCTATAAAACAAAATATTGTTGAAGCAAAACGATTATTAAAACTTGCAGGTTATGATGAAAATCATCCCTTGAGTTTTGAAGTGATTACAAATACAGGAAATGACACCAGAATAAATACCACTCAAATCATTCAATACCAATTAGCAAAGATTGGTGTTAAGATGAAAATAAGAGTCATGGAATGGCAAGCTTTTTTAAATACAGTTGTTCACCCTAGAAATTTTGAAGCTATTGTATTGGGTTGGAAGCTAGCTCTTATGCCAGATGCTTATCCTTTATGGCATAGTGATTCTATGAAAAAAGGTAGATTTAACTTAGTTGGTTATTCAAATAAAGAAGTTGATGACCTTATTGTCAAAGGTTCAACTACCATTGATAAAAAAGAGTTAAGTAAAATATATAAAAAGATATTTCGCACAATCGCTCATGATACACCATATCTGTTTTTATACATTCCAAACTCAATAACAGTAGTAAACAAAAAAATAAAAAATATAGAACCATCTTTTATAGGAATAACTCATAATCAAAAAGATTGGATAAAAGAAGATAATTAAAAGGAAAAAATATTGGAAAATGTAATATTATTTGATTTAGACGGAACATTAATTGATTCAACAGATGCTATTGTATCTACATTTCATCACTCATTTAAAACTATGAATTATGAATTTACAGGAATTGATGAAGATATCAAATCACTCATTGGATATCCTTTAGAGATAATGTATATGGAATTAGGTATTGAAAAAGAGTTAGCTTGGGACTATGTTGCTGCGTATAAAGAGAGGTATAAAGTTATATCAACTAAAAAGACTCTGTTACTTGAAAATGCAAAGGAAGCTTTAGAATTAGCAAGTAAATTTGCAAGATTATCAGTAGTTACAACTAAAACAGGAGCTTACACTATTCCATTATTAGAACACTTTGATATTCTAAAATATTTTGAAGTAATCACGGGAAGAGAACATGTGGAAAATCCAAAACCTCATCCAGAACCTATTTTAAAAACACTAAACCAAATGAACATAAAAAAAGGCTCAAATGTTTGGATGGTAGGAGATACCCATTTGGATTTGATTTCTGCAAATGGAGCTGAGATAAATTGTGTTGGAGTATTGTGTGGATATGGAAAAGAAGAGGATCTAATTGAACTTACTAATCACATTACTGCAAATTCTTTTGAAGCAGTGGAACTAATCCAAAAATATACTCTAAAATCTTAGTTATGATTTAACTTGAATTATTAGTTTTTTATTTAATTAAATTCTACTCACTTTTAATATTTTGGCTATTTTTTTTAAAATGGCTCCTTGAAAAAAACTATATTTTTCTCTTTTTTGAAAAGTAAAAATAGATTTTGCTGAAATTTTACTAATTTTAAGCAAAATTTAAGACTAAAAGTAAAATTTTCTATTTTTTATACTTCTTACTAGCTTTAATCGCCATTTATAGGGATTATATAGAACTATATCAATAAATATATTCACTTAATGAATATAAATATAAGCTTATGTATGACTTAATGGTCATTTGCTCTATTTATTTTCAACAAAAATGTAAGTAAAAAGCTAGATATTCTTTACTTTTACTTATAATATAATATTACATATATTGATTTAAAATTCACTGAAGATTTATAGGGATAGAATACTTATAGTTTTTGTGACTTTACGAAAATTTTAGTCATAAAATATACTTATAGTTAATATTATAGGAGCTAATAATGTTAGAAATTAGATGGCACAGTAGAGCAGGACAAGGGGCAGTTACTGGAGCAAAAGGTCTAGGTTCAGTTGTAGCAGAAACGGGGAAAGAAGTTCAAGCTTTTGCATTTTATGGATCTGCAAAAAGAGGTGCTTCGATGACTGCTTATAACAGAATAGATGACAAGCAAATCATAAATCATGAGAAATTCATGGAACCAAACTTTGTATTTATATTAGACCCAGCATTAGCGTTTACAGATGACTTTACAGCTAATGAAACAAAAGATACTAAATACATAATCACAACACATCTTAGTAAAGAAGAGTTAATAGAAGCTATTCCAGCTTTACATGGTAGAGAAGATCGAACATTCATTTTAGACTGTTTGCAAATTTCTCAAGAGACGATAGGAAGACCTATTCCAAATACACCAATGCTAGGGGCGTTTATGAAAGTAAGTGGTATGTTTGAATTGGATTATTTCCAAAATGCGATGAAATCAGTACTTAAAAAACTTCCTCAAAAGATAATCGATGCAAATATGATTGCTATTGAGAGAGCATATAATGAAGTACACTAAGGAGTAAATCATGAGTAAATCAATAAAAGATATGGGATGGGATGAATTAGTACCTGGGGCGGCACTTTTTTCATTTAATCAAGCAGTTGAATCTGTTCTAGCCCAAACAAATCCAGAAGATAGAGCATATGCAGAAACAAACTCTAAGAACCTTTATGTTGGGGATTGGCGAGTAATGAAGCCAGTATGGAATACTGAATTGTGTATTGACTGCCAAAACTGTTGGATCTATTGTCCAGATAGTGCGGTAATCTCAAGAAATAAAGAGATACAAGGTATAGATTATGATCACTGTAAAGGTTGTGGAATCTGTGTTGAAGTATGTCCTACCAATCCAAAATCATTGATGATGTTTAATGAAACAGAAAAAAATGAATTAGCACTTACAAAGTGGCCTCTTAAAAAAGAAAAAGGTGAGAAATAATGAATAGCAAAGAAATGGAACTAAATAAAGTAGAAGTTTGGGATGGAAATACCTGTAATGCACAAGCATTTAGACAAGCAGCTGTTGATGTAGTTGCTGCTTATCCTATCACACCTTCAACAAATACGGTTGAAACTTATGCTTCTTTTCATGCAAATGGATATGTAGATGGCGAAATTATTATGGTGGAATCAGAACATGCAGCAATGTCTGGCTGTGTTGGTGCAGGAGCTGCTGGTGGAAGAGTAGCAACTGCTACTTCATCACAAGGTTGTGCTTTGATGGTAGAAGTTTTATATCAATGTTCAGGTATGAGAATCCCTGTTGTTTTATGTTTAGTAAATAGAGCACTAGCAGCACCTTTAAATGTAAATGGTGACCATTCAGATATGTATCTTACAAGAGATGCAGGATGGATTCAACTTGACTCATTTAATGCTCAAGAAGCTTATGATTTAACTTTATGTGCTTTTAAAATAGGTGAACACAAAGATGTAAGGCTTCCCGTTATCTCTAATCAAGATGGATTTTTGACTTCTCATACAGCTCAAACAGTAAGACCACTATCTGATAAAGTGGCTTATGATTTTGTAGGTGATTATTTGCAAGTAAATGCAATGTTGGATTTTACAAATCCAGTTACTCATGGAGTTCAAACAGAACATGACTGGCACTTTGAACATAAAGCTAAACAACATGCAGCCCTAATGAGTTCACTTTTTGTTGTGGAAGAAGTTTTTGAAGAGTTTGAAAAAATTAGTGGAAGAAAATATAATCTTGTAGAATCATATAAAGTAGAAGATGCAGATGTTGTAATTGTATGTTTAGGAACTACTTATGAAACAGCAATGATAGCAGTTGATGCCATAAGAGAGGAAACAGGAATAAAAGCTGGTGTTTTAGCACCAAGACTTTTTAGACCATTTCCTCTTACACAATTGGCTTCAAAATTACAAAATGTAAAAGCTATAGCATGTATGGATAGAAGTGCACCTGGTGGAACGGTTGGAACTTTATACAATGAAGTTGCGGGAGCCTTATTTAATACCCAAGCTAGACCAATTCTGAAAAACTTAGTATATGGTTTAGGTGGAAGAGATATTATTGTAAATGAATTAAAAGAGATTTTTGTTTCTTTAAATGAAGAAGCAAAAAATGGAAAACTTAATGGGAAAATTCAAACACTACACGGTGTAAGAGGTCCTGAGTTAAGTTTTTATGAACACTAAGGAGAAAATATGAGTAATCAAAAAGTAATCAAAAACTTAAAAACATTTTCAACTGCGGCTGAAAGATTTGAGGGTTCTCATGTTTTATGTCCAGGTTGTGCACACTCAATTATTGTAAGAGAAGTACTAAATGCTACAAATGATAACTTAGTAGTATCAGCAGCAACTGGATGTTTAGAAGTTTGTACAGCTATCTATCCACATACTTCATGGGACTGTTCTTGGATTCATATAGGATTTGAAAATGCCTCAACTGCAATCGCAGGTGCTGAGACTATGAATAAAGTTCTAAGAAAAAAAGGAAGAATCGATCCATCAACTCCTGAACCAAAATTTGTAACATTTGGTGGAGATGGAGCAACTTATGATATTGGTTTCCAATGGATTTCAGGATGTTTTGAAAGAGGACATGACTTTATGTATGTTTGTTTAGACAATGAAGTTTATGCAAACACAGGAGGTCAAAGATCATCTTCTACTCCTATTGGTTCATCTACAACAACAGCACCAGCAGGAAGTACTTCTTATGGTGAAAAAAGAAATAAAAAAGATATGCTAGCAATCATGGCCGCACACGGTTCACCATATGTGGCACAAGTTGCACCAAATAAATGGAAAGATATGATTAAAAAAATCCAAACAGGATTTGATACAAAAGGACCTGTATTTATAAATGCAATGAGTGCCTGTACAACAGAGTGGAAATTTCAACCACATGAGACAATAGAAGCCTCAGACTTAGCAGTTGATTCACTAGTTTTCCCACTATATGAAATCATAGATGGAACAGAGCTAAATATAACATACAGACCAAAAAACATAGTGCCAGTAAGAGATTATTTAGGTTTCCAACCAAGATTTAAACATCTGTTTAAACCAGAAAATGAGCATATCATAGAAGAATGGCAAAAAAGAGTAGATGCCAAATGGGAGTATCTACAAAAAAGAGAAGAAGCACGAGTATAAAAGCAAATTTTTTGCTTTTATACTGCGTTGAATAGCGATTTTAAATCAGTCACATAGTTTACTATGCTCCTTGAATTTAAAATCCCTCTTCGCCTTGCCTAAAAACAAAACTTTAGCTTTTCTATAATTTAATTAATTCTAAAACCTCTTAAAACATATTTGTAATAATCTTTAAACTCTTTAAAAATTATCTTATTATCATTATAAAAACTTGTATATATAGGAACTTCTTTTCTAATATTCAAATAATTAAAATTGTTTTCTTTTCCAGATAGTTGGTTAGATTTAGCAAATGTTAAAAATTCAAAATTTGAGTATTCTCCTAATAGAGCCTCTAAAGTAGATTCATTATTGCCATCATCTACTCTAATTTTAATTTTCCTATTTAATTCATCTTCTTTAAACCATTCACTAAATTTATTTCCCAAAGATGATTTTTTATCATAAATTATGTAAGATTCAAATATAGTTGAATTCTTTTGTTTTAACATAATCAAAAAAATCATATATCCTAAATGAATTTTATTTTCTGTATCCCAAGTAAAAGTAATAGCATTCAATACAATGATACACTGTTCAATATCTCGAAGACTTAATTTAAAAAATTTAGCATATAACTCAATAATCTTAGCATTTTTATTTACATCATTATACGCATATTCATCCAGTGCAACATAAAAATTATCATCTTTTAACATATTATATTTTTCTAATAAAAATAAAATATAATCATAAACATAAGGTTCATCTAAAGTATACTCTCTATCAAAAAATCTTTTTAAATACTGTTCTGATTTAAATTTACTCCCATAAACTGCATTTATAGAATGTGATAACTGTTTTGAATCAGTTGCAATAATAAAAACTAAGCCTTGTATATCAAACAAGTGTTTAATACTTTCAAGTAATTCTATTGCATAATTTGGTCTGCATCTATCTAATTCATCAATTAAAATATATATAGGTAGTTCAATATTTGATAAAGAATCAATATAAGAAATGAGTTTTCTCATATTTTCTTTAAACTCTAAAATACTTTTTTTAGCAGTCATATGTTCTTCTAATGCGATTTCAGTTGCTTTTGACATTAAAGTAGAAATAGAAGTTTTAATTGAATCCTTGTCATCATCAATTTCATCAGCAGAATTTTCACTGCCTTCATTCTCATCCAATTCAAGTTGTTCTTTTAAATCTTCTAATGAATAACCTGTAAGCTTTTTACTAAGAGCTGCAACTAATATTGGTAATGAACTTTTAAACAAATCAGTAAGAAACTTTTTTGATTTAGTTTGTTTTGCAGTAAAAAATGATTTAAAGCTCTCATTTATCTCTGCAATAAATGCGAGTAGAGGCTCTTTAGTATAATCATTTTGCCATGCATCAAAATACATTACTTTATGATCTGCATTTTCAAGTTCTAATTTTAAATTTTTCAAGAAATAAGTCTTACCAAAACCCCATTCAGAATTTATATTTAAAACAAATGATGATTCTTTATTTGCTTTATAAACATTTGTCAAATACTTAATCAAGTATTCTGATTCACTCTTTCTATTTAATTTATCATTATCCCATATATTTTTATGCATAACAACTCTTTAACTTTTTATTTATAGTCACTATTTTAACCGTATGGCACTAAATCCTGCCTTTGATGAAGCTAAGAGTTTAGGCTTTTTTTTCGGGGAACAGTGAGGACTGTTTGAGGAGATAAAGTGCTAAATGCACTTTATTGACGAGTTCCACAACGCAGAAAAAAAAGACTGAAATCTTAGGTAGCTCTGCCTTCATCAATTCGGCAGTCTTTTTTGCTTACTTTTTCGAGACCAAAAAGTAAGAAAGCGGAGACCTTTAGGTCTTCAAGAGAAATTTCCCCATCAGGTTATCTATCCATTAACTATTGATTATTTATCCATTCATTATCAGCTGTTATAATTATCTTATAAGACGAATACGAACGTCTTCATTTGTTCTCCTAAAGAAAGAGGTCGCGAACCCTCTTTTTTTTTGCCCAAAAATATACAAACTCAAAATCTATTTTCAAACTTTACTATTACATTTTTTTACAAATTTATAAACTTTTAGTCAAGTTATCTTTTTGTTAACCTTTGATTGTTTATCCATTTATCATCAACCGTTATAATTATTTCATAAGACGAATGCGAACGTCTTTTTTCATTTGTTCTCCAAAAAAAGAGGTCCACGAAGCCTCTTTTTTTTTCCTAAAAATTCCCCTACTTTTGTCTTTTACAAAATTTCCAAAATAAATATTTATTTTATTTTTCTTACATTTTTTTCATTTAATATTTGGATAGAAACAAACAAAGGACGAAAAATGAAATTACAAATCTCAAAAATTTGCAAAAATGTTGCATTGGCTAGTTGCTTAGTTGCTGGATTAGCTATGACTTCTGTTGCTTCAGAAGTTGAAAAAATCCATTTCCTAATCCCTGGTGGTGCCGGTGGTGGTTGGGATGGGACTGCTAGAGGAGTTGGGGAAGCTCTTAAGAATTCTGGTTTAGTTGACGAAACTTCTTTTGAAAATATGTCAGGAGGTGGTGGTGGAAAAGCTATCGCTTACTTAATAGAAACTGCTGACAAACAACAAGATACATTAATGGTAAATTCAACTCCAATCGTAATTAGATCATTACAAGGTGTATTTCCTCAATCATTTAGAGACTTATCTCTAATCTCAGCTGTTGTTGCTGATTATGGAGCTTTAGTTGTAAGAACTGACTCTAAATATAAAACTTGGGCTGATGTAAAAGCTGCTTTTGATAAAAACCCTAGAAAACTAAAAATCGCAGGTGGAAGTTCAAGAGGAAGTATGGATCACCTTGTAGCTGCACAAATCTTTAAAGCAGCAAGTGGAAACCCAACAAATGTAAGATATGTTCCTTATGATGCAGGAGGAAAAGCACTTGCAGGATTATTAACAGGTGAAGTTGATATTTTATCAACAGGACTTGGAGAAGTTTTAGAAAAACATAAAAAAGGTGAGTTAAGAATCATAGGTGTTACTTCTGATGAATCAATTGATGGAATTCCTAGCTTCAAAAGCATGGGTGTTGATGCATACTTTGCAAACTGGAGAGGATTTTTTGGAGCACCAAACTTACCACAAGAAAAAATCGATGCTTTTGCAAAAGTTCTTGGGGATATGTACAAAACAAAAGAATGGGAAACAGTTAGATCAAGAAATGGTTGGGCAAATTTATATAAACCAACAACTCAATTTAAAACATTCCTAGAAAATCAAGAAAAAACAATCTCATCTTTGATGAAAGAAATGGGATTTCTATAGGATAAATAGAGCTTTTGCTCTATTTATATAAAGGACAACAAATGACAAAAAATACAATAGGCTCAATATTTTTTTTAGCTTTTTCAAGTTTCTACTTTTATTCTGTATTTAGTATAAAAAAGATGCCAATGGCTCAGTTTGAAGTTATGACTGCTTCTACATTTCCTTTTTATATTGGGTTAACAGGAATTATCGTATCAATAATTTTATTGGTTTTATCACTATTAGAAAAAAATGAAGAAAACCTATCATTAACTTATTTGAGAAGTTTAGATTTAAAGACTACTACACTTTTTATTTTGCTAATGATTTTTTATGGTTTTACAATAAGACCTTTAGGCTTTATCTTTTCTACAATGATATTTTTAGCAATAGGATTTTTTATCTTAAAAGAGAGAAATATAAAAAGAATATTTTTGATTTCAGTTGGGGTATCTGTAGGATTTTATGTATTGCTAAACAATGTTTTAGGGGTATATATAGATGCAGGTGAGTTTATCAATAATTTATTAGGAGTTAACTAATGTTAGATGGTATATTACAAGGAGCAGGAACGGCTCTTAGCGCATATAATATCCTAATGGTAGCAATTGGATGTTTTGCTGGTACATTCATTGGTATGCTTCCAGGACTAGGTCCAATATCTGCAATTGCCTTGATGATTCCTATTACTTATGGGATGGAACCATCTTCTGGACTTATTTTGATTGCGGGAGTTTATTATGGTGCTATATTTGGAGGTTCTACTTCATCTATTTTGATTAATGCTCCAGGAGTTGCAGGAACGGTTGCTTCATCATTTGATGGTTACCCAATGGCAAAAAATGGACACGCAGGGAAAGCCTTAGCAATCGCTGCTTATTCTTCATTTTCAGGGGGAACTATTGCAGCTATATTCTTACTTTTTGCAGCACCTGCTTTAGCATCTGTAAGTTTGAGTTTCCAATCATCTGATTATTTTGCTTTGATGGTTTTAGGTCTTACAGCAGTTGCAGCCTTTGCTGGAAAAGGTAAATTCTTAAAAGCTGCTATTATGACTATCTTTGGTCTTATGTTAGCAACTGTTGGAAGTGATTCTGATTCTGGTATTGCTAGATTTACTTTTGGAAGATTAGATTTGATTGATGGTATTTCATTTTTACTTTTAGCAATGGCAGCCTTTGCTTTATCTGAAGCGTTAATGAATGTTTTAGAAAGTCACCAAACTACAAAAGAGGAAGAAGAAGAGCTTAAAAAAGATATTGGAAGTCTAAAACTTACACGAGAAGAAGTAAAAGAGATGATTCCAACTATTGGTAGGTCTTCTGTACTTGGATTTTTTGTTGGAGTTCTTCCAGGAGCAGGTGCAACAATTGCTTCATTTTTAGCTTATGGGATGGAGAGATCAATTGCAAGTGTAAAAGAAAAACTAAATTTTGGAAAAGGAAGTATCAAAGGACTTGCAGCTCCTGAAAGTGCTAACAATGCAGCTTGTTCTGGTTCTTTTGTACCTTTACTTACTTTAGGTATTCCAGGAAGTGGAACTACTGCTATTATTTTAGGGGCTTTAATTTCTTATGGAATTCAACCAGGACCTACTATGTATGTGGATAATCCAGAATTATTTTGGTCAGTTATTATTTCTATGTATATTGGTAATATAGTACTCTTAGTTTTAAATTTACCTTTGATTCCATATATTGCGAAACTTTTAACATTGCCTAAGCAGTTATTGTTGCCATTGATTATATTCTTCTCACTTGTTGGGGTTTATTTGGTTACCTTTAATAACTTTGATATTTATATGATGACAGTTTTTGCAGTTGTTGCTCTGTTTTTAAGAATCGTTGACTTTCCAATGGCACCTATGATTTTGGGTTTTATTTTAGGTGGAATGATGGAAAACAATTTAAGAAGAGCATTAACTATTAGTGATGGTTCTTTATCATTTTTATGGGAAAGACCTATTACCCTATCAATACTAATCATCACGATAATTTTATTACTAGTTCCTTTATTTGGGGAATTTTCAGCTAAAATTAGAAAGAAAAAAGAGAATTAATTTTCTCTTTTGCTTTAAAAAGAGGTAGTAATGGATGATTTTAAAAAATATACTATTTTATATATTGAAGATGACGAAGGCGTAAGAACTATCAATTCCCGATTTTTAAATCGTATGTTTAATGAACTATATGAAGCAAAAGATGGAGAAGAGGGATATGAGTTTTATAAAAAATATCATCCTGATATTATTCTAACAGATATAAAGATGCCAAAGCTCGATGGCATATCTTTAGCAAAAAAAATAAGACAAAAAGACACAACTACAAAAATCATAATCTCAACAGCATTTAGTGAAAAAAGTTATTTGATGGATGCAATTGAGTTAAACCTAGAAAAATATATTATCAAACCCCTTACAAGTAGAAACCTCCTACCTGCTCTTTCAAAAGCAGTAGAAGCATTAGAAAAAGAGAAAGATTTCAAAATCACTTTGGGTGATGAATTTTATTTTGACAACAATACTTCTTTATTTTATAATAAAGGCCAAGTAATCAATCTCACAAAAAAAGAGTTATTGTTTTTGAAACTTTTAGTATTAAATAAAAATAGAGTGGTATCTTATGAAGAGATAGAACAACATGTTTGGGATGGAGAATATATGAGTTTAAATTCTTTAAGAACCTCTCTTGGTTTTTTACGAAAAAAGATTCCATTTAATTGTATTAAAAATATTTCAAATATGGGGTACAAACTAAATCTTGAAAAATAACTATAATCAAACAGTAGAACAAGGAATAAAAAAGACTACTTTACTCAGTTCTACAATTATTATATTAATTGTCGCAACTATAATTGGTATAGTTCTAATAAAAACCGAATATAGCAATTTTAGAACTCATATAAAAAGTTTCAAAAATACATTAATCGAAAGAGAGATGTTTTATATTAAAACATCAGTTCAAAATCTTAAAAATGACATAGACTTTGAATCTCTTTCAATACTAAATAGCAAAAAACAAAGAATAAAAAATCAATCAATCATCGCATATAATTTAGCATATTCTTTATATAAATCTTCAAAAAACCTCTCAAAAGAAGACCAAATAGATCTAATATCAAAATCATTAAGAGAGATTGCCCAAGAAAAAAATGATATTAATTACTTTGTTTTAAATACAAAGGGAACCCTACTTTTAAATACTGATTATCCTAAAAATGAAAGAATAAACTTCCTCGATTTTGAAGATTTGGATGGGGTCAAATTTATAAACAAAATGATAAATGCAAATCCTAATACTCAAAACTTCTTGGACTATAATTGGTACAGACCAAATAAAAGAATCACTTATTCAAGACATCTAAAAGAGTTAGATTTAATAATTGGTTCTGCTAGTAATTTAGAGAGTAATCATGCGGAATTAACAAATAAACTTCTAAAAAAAATCACTTTACAAGGTTTTAATAATGATGAGTTTATTTTTATTTATAAACTAAATAGTTTAAATAATATTATGAACAAAAGTAAACTTCTAATACAAAAAAATATCATAACTTCAGACAAAGAACTTGAAGCAGTAAAAAAACTTCTTATAAACACAAATTATGAGGCAAACGAAGCAACTTATTATGATTATAATCAAAAGTTGTTTTATGCTACATATATCAAAGAGTATAGATATTTTATAGCGGTGGGAGTAAACCTATCAAATATCAATCAAATAGTAAAAAAAGAGACTAAAATATCTTTAGATAACCTTTACAGAAATATTCTAAAATTAATCATCATCATTATAGTTATGACCATAGTCTTTTTCTTTTTTTCCTTACTTTTTACAAGAAAAATAGAAGAACTATTTAATCAGTACAGAAGCAGAGTTAAACAAAATGAAGAGAAATATGCCCTACTTTTCAACTATAGCAATGATGGTTTTATAATCTCTGAAATAATCAATAATAGTACTCGTATTCTAAGTCTAAATAATACTGCCCTTAAAACTATAGGTTATGAGTTAAGTGAAATATTATATAAAGACTTTTTTAATTTATTTGATCAATTGAGTTTAGAAGAAATCAAACAATCAAAATCTTTAGTTAAAACAGTAAAATTATTTACAAAAGATAAACAAACAAGAACGGTAGAACTAAATGCAATTATTTATTCATATGAAAATCAAAATTTACTTTTTGCTTCATTGAGGGATATTACAGAGAGAACAATTCTAAAAGAAGAGAAAGTAAAACAACAAAATATATTAATCCAAAAATCAAAAATGGCAGCAATGGGTGAAATGATAGGCAATATTGCCCACCAATGGAGACAACCTTTATCTCAAGTCTCAGGTTTATTTTTTGATATTGAATCTGCTTATGATTATAAAGAATTAGATAAAAAGTATCTTCAAAATAGAGTTGATGAAGCAAATGATTTACTTGAATATATGTCAAAAACAATAGATGACTTTAGAAACTTTTTTAATCCTAATTCAAAAAAAGAACTCTTTTATTTAAATGAAGCAATAGACAATGCACTAAAAATAGTAAAATCCACTCTAACTTTTCACCATATAGAACTTATTATAAATATTGAAAGAGATTATAAAATCAATGGGTATAAAAATGAATATTCTCAAGCAATTATGAATATCATATCAAATGCAAAAGATATTTTATTAGAAAAGAATATCCAAAATCCACAAATAAAAATTTATGCACAAAAAAATGAAAAGTTATGTTTACACATTGAAGATAATGCAGGAGGAATCGATGATACTATTATAAATAAGATTTTTGATCCTTACTTCACTACAAAATATGATTATGGTACAGGTATTGGACTATATATGACAAAAATGATTATTGAAGAAAAAATGAACGGAACAATTAGAGTAAAAAATTCTACTAATGGAGCTGTATTCTCAATAGAGATATAAATAATTTGATTTTAATTACATTTTTTATAGATACCATATTTTATGAATCCAATAAAAAATTTAATACGAGGTAATAAGCTATTTCGTAAATATCATTTTGAAGAGTTTAAAGATGACCTACAAGAGCTAATCACAAATGGTCAAAAACCTAAAATTTTATTTATAAGTTGTTGTGATAGTAGAATAACAACTGATTTTATGATAGGAAATAAACCAGGCGACTTATTTACCCTTAGAAATATAGGCAATTTTGTACCTCCATATAGTGCAGATGGCGACTTCCATGGTAATGCTTCTGCGATAGAATATGCAGTTTCAGTATTAAAAGTCTCAAATATAATAGTTTGTGGACATTCATATTGTGGAGCATGCCAAAGTTTATATGAAGATATCCCAAATACAAATGAGTATATAAATATAAGAAAATGGTTAGAATTGGGTAAAAAAGCAAAGGGTATGACCTTAGAAAATAATCATCTATATAAAAACAAGGAAGATTTATATAAAGCAACAGAAAAAAACTCTATAATATGCCAATTAGAAAATCTACTAACCTATCCAGCAATAAAAAGAAAAGTTCTTACCAAAGAGATAACTATTCATGGTTGGTATTATAATTTAATTGATGGCTCAATAGAGTTTTATGATCAGATTAATAATGAATATAAGGATATAAATGAATATAGATAAAACCTCCTTTACAAATGCAATTAATGACTTATTAAAAATAGTATTAACACTTGGCATTGGAGCATTAGGTTCTATCATTTTCATATATTTAAATTTACCCATTCCTTGGCTTTTAGGTGCTATTTGTGCAACTTCTTTTGCAGTAAGATATGATACGCTTCCACTAAAAAGTCCAAAAATATTTTCTAGCCCAGCAAGAGTCATAATAGGGGTAACCATTGGGAGTGCTTTTAGTCCTGAGATTTTAAACTACTTAAATGTTTATTTTTTCTCTTTACTACTTGTTATACCTTTTACGATTATTACAATTTTATTGGGGATGTTTTATTATTATAAAATATTAAATTTTGAGAAAAAGACAGCTTTCTTTTGCTCTATTCCAGGGGGTTTAATAGAACTTGTGATTTTAGGAGAACAAATAAAAGCTGATACAAGAAAAATAACTCTTGTACAATCTTCTAGACTTTTATTTATAATTCTAAGTTTGCCTTTTATTGTTCATTATATCTTTCATGTTGATGTAAGTGGTAACCAAGTAATTACCGAAACATTAAGCCAAATTGATTTAAAACAGCTTTTTTATCTTGTCTGTATAGGAACAATTGGTGCAATTGTGGGAAAAAAACTAAATCTTTTTGCTGCTTTCTTAATGGGACCAATGTTTCTAAGCATTTTTGCATTTAGTATTGGTTTTGTTGATTCAAGACCACCAGATGAATTACTTAAATTTGTACAAGTAATTTTTGGAACAATCATTGGCTTTACCTTTAAAGGTATAAAATTAGATGAAGTTATTAAAACTTTACTTTCTACCTTTGGACATTTTATTATCCTAGCTTGTATCACAACAGCTTTTACTTTAACAGTTAGTTATTTTTTTGACTTCCCAATTATGTCTATTTTATTAGCATTTGCTCCTGGTGGGCAAGCAGATATAAACCTGATAGCCATTATTGTGGGAGCAAATGTTCCATATATCGCTATTCATCATATAGTTAGACTTTTTTTAGTGATGAATTTAGCTAATATCTTTGCAAAAAAATTAGAATAAATATTTCTTAAATTTGAAGACTTGATTTCTTTTTTAAATTTATCTCTTCAAGTGTAATGTTTGATTGGTAAACTAAAACCTCAACACCACTATTCATAGCCTCTTTTAGAGCTTCATTATATTTTGGGTCAATCTCTTTTGCAATTGTAAATGGCAATTTATCAGTTCTTTGAATCACATATAACATTATAGCCCTATGTCCTTCTTTTACCATAGAAACCAATTCATCTAAATGTTTTTTCCCTCTTGTTGTTACCGCATCTGGGAAAGCTAAAGAATCATTAATCCTTAAACTTACACTCTTTACTTCCACATAACATTTTTCATTTTCATTTTCTAATAAAATATCTATTCTAGAATTTATTCCATATTTTTGCTCAGGAGTAAGAGAACTATATCCTTGTAACTCTTTGATAGTCCCATTTTCTATAGCTTCTATGGCAATCTTATTTGCAACACCTGTATTTGTGCAAATCAAAATATCTTGCATCTTTGTTAGTTCCAAGGTATACTTTAATTTTCTTTTTGGATTATCGTGAAAAGTCACCCACACAGGGCAACTCTCTTCTATACAAGAAGTCATCGCACCACTATTTGGCACATGAGCTGTTATCTCTTCCCCATTGTCTAAAATAATATCAGCCAAAAATCTTTTATATCTTTTTACTAACTTACCCTTATAAAGTTTATCAAATCTCATTTTTATCCTTTAGAACTTTTTATCAAAATATCACTTATAAAAAACTTGGAATGGAACTTGCATATAGCAGTACATGAATACAATCAAAGAATTTAATCAAAGTATACATATGCTTAATCATAAAAAAATAGATACATTACATAAAGAGTTTCTTGATATATATGCAAGTGCCGATATAAATTCTTTGGAAAGCATAATACAAATATCAAAAGAATTACTAGTTCATAGCGAAAATCATTTTCATGAAGAAGAAGTTCTTATGGAAAAATACAATTATCCAACTATAAAAGAGCATAAAGATGAACACTACAAAGCCTTAGCAGAGATGGAATATTTTATAAAAAACTCCCACTCAATATTTGGTAAAAAGATGTTGAAATCATACTTTATAGAAAAATTACCCCAATGGTTTGATCTTCATTTAGCAAATATGGATAGTGATTTAGTTTACCACTTAAATAAATTTGAGCACTAATCAAAGGAGATATAATGGACATACTTAAAAAAGCTTATGATTGGTCATATACATATAACTTTACACCTATTGAAATAGAGTATGCGGGAAAATTAGCACTTAAGATGCTTGATGATTCTTGTCAAATGTCAAATGAAGAGAGAAGAATGTTTTTTTATGTATATGATGCCATAGCAGATAGAGAAGATATTACTTTAGATGATGATATGAATAAACTTATACTTCTTGCACGAGATAGAGCAACAATTTATTCTAAACCAGAATTTGCAAATATAGTTCATGCTTGTAAAGAAGATATCATACCAAATATGCTCAAAGTTCATATGAAAGCATTTAAAAAAATGGTTAGAGAAAATCTTTATTAATTATAATATATAATCATCAATTTATTAACTTTAAGTTAAAATCCCTTTTATAACAAAATAGAAGGATATTATATGCCATTATTAGATAGTTTTAAAGTTGATCATACAATTATGCCAGCACCTGCAGTTAGAGTTGCAAAAACAATGAAGTCACCATCGGGTGATATTATTACAGTATTTGATTTAAGATTTTATGTACCAAATAAAGATATGATGAGTGAAAAAGGTATTCATACATTAGAACACCTTTTTGCTGGTTTTATTAGAGAACATTTAAATTCTCCTACTGTTGAAATCATTGATGTTTCACCAATGGGTTGTAGAACTGGTTTTTACATGAGTTTACTTGGAAGTCCCAAAGAAGAAGTTGTAGCTGCTGCGTGGAAAGCTGCTATGGAAGATGTTTTAAAGGTTGCAAAACAAGAGGATATCCCAGAATTGAATATTTACCAATGTGGTACATGTAATATGCACTCACTTGAAGAAGCAAAAGATATAGCACGTGATATTTTATCTCACAAAATTGGCGTAATGTCAAATGAAGAGCTTTATTTATCTGATGATAAATTATCATCTTTAGGAAACTAAGAAAGAAAATTTAAGAGATAGAGATATCTCTTAAAACTTATATGAATAAAGAAATTCAAACAATAGATGGTTCTAACACCCTATTTTCTACTAAATACAATCAACATTTTCATGACCTTAAAACTGGAGCCATAAAAGAGTCTTTAAACAAGCATGTTAGTCCAGCTCTTGCATTAAAAAAAGATTTAAAAAAACTAAAGATTTTAGATATTTGTTTTGGCATTGGATATAACACTTTTTCTACTATTTATTATATTTTAGAACATAACTTAGATATAAATCTAGAAATTTATTCACCTGAATTAGATGAAGAGTTAGTAAGAAGTTTACATAGATTTACTTTTCCAAAAGAATTTGAAAATATAAAACATATCATTGATTCTATTGCAAAAAATTTTTCATATGAAGATGAAAAAATAAAAATAAAAATTTTTATTGGGGATGCAAGAAAATATATCAAAACTCTAAATAATATAGACATTGTATATCAAGATGCTTTTTCAAGTGAAGTAAATAAAGAGTTATGGAGTGTAGAGTATTTTCAAGATATTTCCAATCTTTGTAAAAATGATGCAATTATGACGACATATTCTATTTCTACAAATGTAAGATTGTCTATGTATGAAGCAGGATTTTTTATATATGAAATAAATCCAAGTGGAAAGAGAAAACAGACAATTGCATTAAAAAGTAAAAAAGATATAGAAGCAAAATATATTGATATGGAATTAAAAAAAAGTAGAAATAAAGAGGCTAAAGCCTTTTATGATTAGACAATTTAGTTTTGAACTAAACTATCTAGTATATATCTTTCCAAGTCTTTTCTTGGTATTTCATTTTTCATAGCTTTGTGAAAAATCTCTTCTATTTTATATCTGTATTCATCATAGGGAAAATAAGGGAAATGAATCATCCAAGCTTTTCTTATAACTCTATTTGCCATTTTGTCTTTTATCCAAATTCTAAAGAAATTGAACCAAATAAAAATTATTGCAGTAAAAATAATAGAAACTACAATAGAAGCATGAGCATCAATTTTTGCAAAAATAGCATGTGCTAATAAAGATAAAGGTATCACAGGAATACAAACAATCATAATATATACAATATATGCTTTTCCTATACTAAGTCTAAATCCTAATTTTGCAGCATCCACATGCATTTTCTCATTATGTTGAACATTTGCTACTAATAAATCTTTTAATAAAACCGGTTGTTTAGATACACTAAAACAAAAATTTAAAATTTTATCTAACAAGTTCTTTCCTATTTTTTATTTATATATTGTGCTGATTTTACCCAAATTTTACTAATACCAATTTAAATTTCTTCATTATCAAAAAATATTTACAAAAATCATTGAGATAGTACAAAGTATAAGAGTAAGTCCCATAATAATATTTAATAATCTTAATTTAAAATCTGTATTAAAAAATCTAGTGACTTTACTTCCTAAAACTCCCCAAAAAGACAAAGATAAGTAGCAAACAATAAAATAAATTATGACAAAAAAAGTAAATAATTCAGATGACGAATACATAGAAACAACAGAGATACAAGCTATCCATGCTTTTGGATTTAACCATTGGAGTAAAAAGCCTTCGTAAAATTTTAGATTTATCTTCTCCTCTTTGTTTATTGTTAAACTTGCTTTTGAACTCAAAATCTTAAGCCCCAAATATATAATAAATGAAAATCCAAAAACCTTTATATACAATAAAATATCTGGATATGTATTTATTATCTTTGATAATCCAAACCCAATACATAATAACAAAAGAATAAAACCAATAGTTGCCCCTGAGATAAAACTAAAAGTTCTTGCAAATCCATTATTTATACTTGAAGTTATAATCATCATATTTACAGGACCAGGAGAAATTGACATCACTAATGAAAAAGAGAACATTGTCAAAAAAATTGTAAAACTCATATATTTTCCTAAATTAAATTTAGAAAAAGTATATATCTTTTTTAAAATAACTTATTGTACAAAATTGAGTTTATAATCGTTTGGAGTAGTTGCAACTATTTTTACGAAGTTTTTATGAAAATGGCTTTGATCAAAAAATCCACACTCTAAAGCAGTATCAACAATTGAATAACCATCTTGAAGGAATTGTTTTGATTTATTTATTTTAACATTTATTAAATATGCTCTTGGTGTAAGATTCATATTAGACTTAAATAGTCTAATAATATAAAAAGGATTTAATTCAAAATATTTAGCTAAATCATCTAAACTAATATTTTCTTTATATTTATCATTCATATACTTAATAATCAATTCAAACTTCTTATCAATTAATGGAGTTTGACTCTCTTCTAAAAAAAGTGAAAAAAACTTTATAAAAAAGTTTATCAACGCATCTTCTTTATCCACAATTGAGTGTTCTTCAAATAAATATCTACATAAAAATAGATATTCATTGTAAAAAGATTCATCTTCTAATATATGTGTTGGTACATTTATATAACTTGTAATCTTTTCATCAATAAGTTTCTGAATATCTCTACACCAAGAAATGTCCAAGTGCATCATATAATATTCATTTAGAACTTCACTACTTGCATTACAAGAGTGTACTTCATGTGGATTCATTATGCTTAATTTGTTTTTAGTTAACTTATATGATTTATCACTATTTGTATATAGACTTTCTCCTTTTTTATTTACCCCCAAAGAAAAGCTATCATGAAAATGCTTTTTATAGTGAGTATTTGAATTAGAGTATCGCAGTTCTAAAAAAGGAAGATTTTTATTTTTAAATGTTTTTGTAAATATTTTTTTCATATGTAATTATATACAAAAGCATAAATAGATATATTAATTTGATATAATATTTTATGAAATATTTATGGCTTATTATTTTTATTACTATTTTAATTTGGTCAGGAATTAATCCCAAAGACCAATTTACTTGGTTTTTAGAGGTCTTTCCAGCTATTATTGGATTTATAATACTTGCCTATACATACAAATCTTTTAAATTGATATCCCTTACTTATACTCTTATTCTTATTCATTGTATTATTTTAATGGTAGGTGGTCACTATACTTATGCAGAAGTTCCTTTATTTGATACTATTAAAGAAGTCCTAAATCAAAGTAGAAATAACTATGACAAAGTAGGACATTTTGCCCAAGGTTTTATTCCCGCAATAATTGCAAGGGAAATACTTATAAGAAAAAATATAATTACTTTTCCAAAATGGAGAAACTTCTTCATAATCTGCTTTTGTCTAGCATTTTCAGCATTTTATGAACTAATAGAGTGGTTCGTAGCAATATTTAGTGGAGAAGATGCCACCGCATTTTTAGGAACACAAGGATACATTTGGGATACTCAAAGTGATATGGGCTTTGCTCTTTTAGGAAGTATTCTAGCCTTAGTTTTACTTAGTAAATATCATGATAAACAGTTGGATAGATTAAAATTATCTATCCATTAATATTTCAGATTTATTTCTTAGTTTTTTTGTTAAAAACTCTTTTTCTTTTGGGCTTAAATCATTTTCTTTTATCTCTTTGTCATTGTTTTTTTTACTTTGTTCCTTTATGATTTTTTCAGCCTTTTTTTTATCTTCTTTTTGAGGTTTAAAAATTGTAATAATCAAATAGGCAGAAAAGGCAATATTAAATAAAATAATTGCCCATTTAATAGGTAGTAAAAAAGAAAGATATTGTAATTGATTAGTTAGTTGTAGATACTCAACTATATCTGTATAAATCCATTGTGACAATAAAACTATAGAGAGTAATACAACAACAATAGTAAATCTTCTTCTAAACTTATAAAGTAGCGTCCAAAAAATGGCTGATTTAACTTGTCTAAACATATCTTATACCAAAAAGTCTAAACCTAAAATAGCTAAGGCGCCAACCAAGGTTTTTGTTTTTAAATCATCTACAACTTTTCTTTTCTCATTTGAAAGCATTATCTCTAACTCTTCATCGGTATAATCCTCAAAGGTTTTATGTCTCATAGCTAGTTCAGCTTTTAAGTTTAAAAGTGCTTTCTCTTGTATTTTTAAATCTATTTTATTTTTTACTTTGTCACTTTGTATTTTTGCAAAATCAAAAGATTTATCAAATTGCTCTTTTGTTATATCTACTAAACCTGTAGTTTTTTCTTTTATTTTTGTTAACACTTTTAGTTTCCTATTTATTTTTTATATTTTAACCTATAAAAATTAACAAAACTATATCAAGTTAATTTTTTCTTATAAAATAGATTGAGTTTACTATTAGGGTAAGAAGTATAATTGCTCCACCAATAAAAGTATAAGAACTTGGTACTTCATTTAAAACCATCCACACCCAAATAGGTCCCATAACTGTTTCAATAATCATTAAAAGACTTACTTCACTTGCATTTATAAATTTTGTTCCACTAAATATTAAAACCCTTGAAAATGGAGTTATAATTAATCCCATTACGCCTACTACAAATAAATTATAAAAGTCAATACTAATTGTGTCACTTGCAAAATAAGCTATTATGGCCAATGATATTCCTGTGATTGCAGTTAGTGCTACACGATTTATTCTAGTATATTTTGACATTAAAACAAAAGATAAAGAGAATGTCATTGTACATAAAATAGCTAAAAGGTTACCTTTTAAATTACCCGCACCGACCTTATCATTAAAGATAATAAAAAGGCCAATAAATAAAAAGAAAGATGCAATAAGAACATTTATTCTTATTTTTTCTTTATAAAATAAATACGCAAAAAAAGATGTAAATAAAGCCCCTGTTCCTATGATAAGAACTACATTTGCAGCAGTTGTACTCTTTATTGCCCAAATAAAGAAAATATTTGCACTCCCCATTAATATCCCACATAAAAGAAAGATATAAAAAGATGTCTTGGTGACCTCTCTTATGATATCTCTTTGCTTTATTATTAGTAATAAAAGCATTGAAATAAACATAAATATTCCAAGATAAAAAGAAAATGTAAAAGGTGAAATACTAGTTAGTTTTATAAATAAAGATTCAAAACTCATTAGTAAAACGCCCAAAGCGGTAATTATAATACCTTTTTTATTGTTGTTCATATATTCTCGATATTGATTTAATTTTAATTTCGTAAAAAACGAAAAGAGACCTATTTAATTAAAGATTAAAATAGTCAATTTTGGTTTAATTCAAGGCGAAGTTGTAAATTTATGAAGGAGCTTACTATAAGTAAGTGAGTTTATAAATTTACAATTTCAACGCAGAAAGAAATAGGGGAAAACTTTACGTGTAAAAAGTGGCTATTTCTTTCTAAATGTTATAATAGTTGGCTTTGTTGTGCGGCACTACTATGGCGCAGGTACTTTGCTCTGGGTCTATTTGGAAAGTTTCACTTAGTGTTATTCCAAACTCTTCTGGTTTTAGTAAATCAAAGATATCCCTACTTTGTTCTAAATCAGGACAAGCTGCATATCCAGGAGAATATCTACATCCTACATATTGTTTCATTTGAACATCATTCAAAGTATGCCCCTCTTTTGGTACTATATCAAGGTCAAGTCTTACTTGCTTATGAATTACCTCAGCTAATGCTTCTGCAAGTTCAACTCCTAATCCATGGACTTGATGATATTTTGAGAACTCACTATTTTGATAAAGTTCACTTTCATACGAAGTTATTTTTAATCCTGAACTAGCAAGTGTAAAAGCAACTACATCTAATCTATCATTCGCAAAAAAATCAGCTATACATCTATGTGGTGCTTTTGTTTGTCTTGGAAATTCAAAGACTTTTATAGCTTTTTCAAGTGGTGGCACATTTTGTGCTTCTTTTAGACTATTAAAAGCGTACTCATTTCCAAAAATATAAAGCTTATTATCATGTGAAATACAAGGATAATAACCATAAATAGCTATTGGGTCAAAGATATCTTTTTCAAAAAACTCTTCTTTGTATTTTTCATATAAGGGCTTTACTACATTCTCTTCATGGGCTAAAAATTCATCTGCTTTCATAGCACCTTTTTTATATCCCCATCTTTGTCTAAATAAAACTCTATGATTTATCCAAGAAAAAATCAAATCTTTATTTAACATTGCAGGACTTTGAGTAACCCTTCCCCAAAGTGGAGGGAAGGTAAATTCAGCTTTGGGAGGTAATTCTATCTCTTCATAAGGAGGAATTATTACCTCTTTTTTCTCTTTTTTAATATCATCTTCATCTTTTATCAAATCAGCTGCAAGTTTTGTATTAAATGAATCACCTGATTCTATTCTTTGCATAGAAACAACACCATCAAAAGCATCCCTACAATAAAAAATCGGTCCATCATATAAAGGTCTACAATACTCATTTACAAAAGATTTAGTAAGTGCTGCTCCACCTAAAAGTACAGGTATATCTATACCTTGTCTTTTAAGCTCTTCTAGATTTTCTTTCATTACAGCAGTTGATTTTACAAGTAATCCACTCATTCCAATAGCTTGTGCTTTATGCTTTTGAACAGCTATTATAAATTCATTGATATCAGCTTTTATTCCTATATTTATTACTTTAAATCCATTATTACTTAAAATAATATCTACTAAATTTTTACCTACATCATGAACATCGCCTTTTACTGTTCCAATTACAAGAACCGTTTCACTAGCTTTCTCTTCTTTTGGTAAATATGGATTAAGAGCATCTACTGTTGCTTTCATAGTCTCTGCACTTTGAAGTACAAATGGCAATTGCATTTGACCAGAACCAAAAAGTTCTCCAATGATTTTCATTCCATCAATTAGCCACTCATTTACTATCATTTCTGGTTTTATAGTGTGTCTTAATTCATCAACCAAAGGAAGAAGTCTATCTTTGTCACCATCTAATAAAAGTTTTTTAACTTTATCTATTGGTTCCATTTTTAAATATTCTTCATCACTTTGATCTTCTTGGGCTTCTACATTTGAAAAGTGATCAATAAATTTAAATAAAGGGTCACCATTTTCTTGATTATTAAAAATCAAATTATCACAAGCTAGTCTATCTTCTTCTGTGATTTTATTTAGTGGCAAAATATGTTTAACATTTACAATAGCACTTGTAAGCCCTGCTTTTACACAATGGTCTAGATAGATAGAGTTTAGATAAACCCTAGCTTTTATATCAAGCCCAAAAGAGATATTTGAAAGACCTAAAGTGGTTCCAACTTCTGGATGAAGTATTTGAAATTCTCTAATTGCTTCCATAGTTTCAATTCCAGCTGTTCTATACTCATCATCTCCCGAACCAATAGTAAATGTAAGCATATCAAATACTAAATCTTCAGGATTAAAGCCATGTCTATTTACACATAAATCATAAATTCTCTGCGCAATTCTGATTTTGTCTTCTTTTGTTTTAGCCATTCCAACTTCATCAATAACTAAACAAACAAGTGCTGCACCAAATTTTTTGGCTAACTTACAAACTGCATCAAACTTCTCTTCTCCATCTTCAAGATTTACAGAGTTGATGATACATCTTCCACCTATTTGTTTAAGTGCTGCTTCTAAGGCTTTTATTTGTGTAGAATCTGGCATCAAAGGAAGTGAAACTTTTTGAGAATAAAGTTCAACCACTTTATCCATATCTCCTGTTTCATCTCGTCCAGCAAATCCAACACTTACATCAATAATATGTGCACCTGCTCGCACTTGTTGTTGTCCAACAGAAAGTGTTCCTTCGTAGTTATTATCTTTTAATAAATCCCTAAAAGCTTTTGAACCAGTTGCATTACTTCGCTCCCCTATTAATAAAGGAGCTGGATCTTGTTTTAATGGAACTGTATTAAACAGTGATGCTAAAGAAGCTTTCAAAAATCCACTTGGTGCTTTTGGTTTTATGCCTCTGACTTTATTAGCCAAGGCTTCTATATGTTCAGGAGTTGTTCCACAACAACCACCTAAAAATGAGACTCCATTTACTTCTAAAAAACTATTTTGTAGTTCAGTGAACTCATCTGGTCCCATTGGATAAAATGAAACTCCACCTTTATTTTGAGGAAGTCCTGCATTTGCATGAACAGAAATTGGGAATTTACAAACTTCACTTAATGTTTTTACATGTTTGTGAACTTGTTTTGGTCCTGTTCCACAGTTAAATCCCAAAGATAAAATATTAAAAGGATTCAAAATAGCAGCTATTGTCATAGCATCAGTTCCTATTAACATAGTTCCTGATAACTCAATAGTTACAGATACCATCACAGGAATTTCTGGATGAGTATCTGTTAAGGCATGAAGTGCTGCTTTTATTTGAAGTGGATCTTGACAAGTTTCAAGTAAGTATATATCACACCCACCATCAGCCAGACCATTTGCTACTTCTTTATACCCTTCATACATCTCATCATATCTTATATGCCCCAATGAGGGAAGCTTAGTTCCAGGCCCAATAGAACCTAAACAGAATCTAGGCTCATCTTCTGTTTCATACTTAATACAAGAATTTTTTACAAGTTGGGCACCTAATTTTGATAATTCATAAGCTTTAGAAGAAATTCCATACTCATCTAGTACCCAAGGCATTGTTCCAAATGTATTTGTTGATATTAAGTTTGCCCCTGCTTTTGCATAAGCATCATGAATTGCTTTTAAAACTTCGGGTGCTGTTTCATTTAGAAGTTCATTACAACCTTCTAAATCTTGATTTTCATACTTCCAAGCTTCAGCTTTTATATCAGAACCTTGAAGTTGAGTACCCATGGCCCCATCAATAATCAATACTTTATTTTTTATTATTTCATTTATTTTATTTTTCATTTTTTTTGATATCTCTTATTAGTTTCTATTCATTTTTAAGTTTTTACTCTACTAAAAAAATTGTTAAATCCCTGTTAAATTTAGGACTTTTGTGCTATTAATCTTATCACGCTAGCTTCACCTTGGTGACCAGTTCCTTCTTCTAAATTTGTAATTACTTCTTCTAATTTATGAATCTTTAATTCTTTTATGTTCTCTTTAAAATCATGCATACTATAAAGTAACTCTAAATCTTTTGGTCCACCGCTATTATTTTCAATTTGATTTTTTGAAAAAACCTCACATACAAAAAAACCATCTTTTTCTAAAGATGTTTCTATTTTCTTAATCAAAGTTTTTAGTTCATCTATTTTTAAATGTAAAAAAGAAAATAGTATAGCCCCATATTTTTTAGACACTTGCCAATCATTTATATCCATGCAAGCAGTTTTTATCTCTACATTTTCTATTTTGCTTTGTTCAAAAAGTTTATTTAAACCGATATCTGAAGCATCTATTGCCTCAACATCAAAACCTTCTTTTGCCAGAAAAATTGCATTTCTACCTTCTCCTTCTCCTAAGCACAAGACTGTTTGATCTTTTTTGAAGTTAACATAACTATTTTTAATAAATTGATTTGGATTAGTTCCATATAAATACCCATCCCTTGAAAATTTCTTATTCCATAACTCTTGTTGATTCATATCTGCCCCATTTTTAATTAAATACTTATATTATATTTTGTATTAAAATTATATCAATATAAAATTCAGTCTTCAATAATTATTTTTTATAAATGTGAGATTTAATTTATTACATAGGAAAGTTCTTCAAATTTGAAATAAATAGAGAGATGAATCACAAAACCAAAATGGTTTTGTGATTTTTAAAATTTATAATTTAAGCTTAAGGAGAATATTCTTGGTTCACCAGGAGAGATATGTCCCCATTGAGAAGCACCTTCATAATATGCTTTATTTGTTACATTATCAATATTAAACATTAAAACTAAATCATTTCCATTATATTTAGTTTTATACTTTAGCCCTGCATCCCATCTTGTCCAAGATGGCAATTTAATATTTGAACCATCTCTTATGTATTGCTCATCACTATAAATTAAATAATTTCCAAAAGACAAGCCATTAATAAATGGAATATCAAAATCTAATCCAATATTTCCCAATAAGTTCGGAGAACCACCAACTTTAGTAGTAGCATAAGTAGTGATTTCTGTATTTTTAATTTCTGTTTTCATATATGTTAAAGCAGAAGAAAATCTTACACCTTTTGTTATTTCACCAAAAGCAGAAAGCTCAACTCCTTTTGATAGAAGTTTCATTGTACTTTTGTAAAAATTATCCCTTCCTGCTTCACCTTTATTTCTTTGCATTTCAAAAAGTGCTATTGCATAATCTATATTGTTTAAACTGTATTTTGCACCAAACTCTACTTGTGTTGTTTTGTATGGTTTTAATGCTTCACCTTCATTTGCACTACCAGAGGGAGCATTTTGTCCCGCACTTAAACCTTCTGTATAATTTGCATAAAGGCTCAAACTATCAATTGGTTTATAAACAATCCCAAAAAAGGGAGAAATTCTTGAATTATCATAATTACTTATCTCATTTCCCGAAGTATTATAATTTATCAATTCAACATTTTGATATCTTCCTCCAAAAGTAAATAAAATATCTTCATCTAGATTAGAAAGAGTATCTGATAATGCAAATGATTTTAAAATCGTATCTGTTCTAGTTGCATCAGGCAAAGAAATATCAACTTTAGATATCTTTGCAGGATTGTAAATATTACTAGCATAATTTATAGCATCAGTTTTTACTCTCGTTTTAACTTTCCCTCTATAATTTGAACTATCCAAATTTAAAGTATGCTTTACAACACCTGTTTTAAAAGAAGTATTTCCTTTTATTCCATAAGTCAATCTTGAAACATCAAATTTTCCACCACTAAATCGAGTAAGAACATCTCCCTTATCATTTTGAAGAACTGCACCTTTTTGAAATAGTCTATCAACCTTAGATTTTCCACCTCCAATATAAAAACCTAGCTGACTATCATCTTCAAAGAAATAATCGTATTTATACAAGGCTAACTTTTCTTTAGAATTTGAGTATTCCCAATCTTGTGCTAGATTAAAATTATTCTCAGGTGCAGGTGCTAAATCTACTCCATCAGAGATATACAATCTTCTAAATGGTGCATCGATATTTTCAGAAGTAGAAATATAATCTAGGCTTGTAGTATAATTATTTCCAATATAATCAAGGCTAATAGCTCCGTTTAAAGTTTCTCTTTCTAAGTTATCAATCGCAGTTGTTCCATTATCATAAGCTAAATTAACTCTAACTCCAAATTCATTATCCTTACCAAATCTTCGAGCAATATCAGTTGCAATTCCTAGTTGTGAATCATTTGCATAACGTAATTCAATTTCATTTAAATCTTCATATGCTCGTTTAGGAACCAAATTTATTGCACCTCCTGTATTTCCTTTTGGAGACATTCCAAATAAAACTGAAGCTGGTCCTTTTATAACTGTTACTGCATCAAAAAGATCTGTTGGTACTTTATAATTTGGAGCAACACCATACACACCATCAAAAGCAAATTCACCTTGATTCCAATCACCCATTGGTACCCCTCTTAAGTAAAAAGATTCTGCATTATCACCATAAGCTCCAGAACTTCTTACAGAAGAATCCTGAGTAATTAAATCACTCAGCTGCCTTGCTTGATTATTTTTAATACTATCTTTCGTAAATGTTACTACGGACATAGGAACATCTTTGATATTGGAATCTCCAAACAATCCTAACTGTGCCTCCAATGAAAAATTTTTATTATTCATTTTTTGATGTAATCTTTCTGTTATAGAGACATCACCTAAATTTTCTGTATTTTTTTTATCAAATGATATTTCATTTTTTTTTATAATAATTGTATTATTGTTAATAACTGCTTCTAAGTTGGTACCTTCTAATAACTTATTTAAAGCATTGTCTAAACCTTCAACATTTTCAATATTATAAGTTTTTTTTGATTCCAAAAGTTTATCTTTTGCGATATATGATACATTGGATTTTTTTGATATAATTTCCAATGCCTCTTTTAATGTTTTATTTTTTATAGTGTATGACTCTTGAGCAAAAAGATTAACACTTAATAATAAAGCTAAACTTGGGGCAACTAAAGAAGTTTTCAATAGTTTCATTCTTGTTTCCTTTTTATATAATGATTTTGAGAACGATTATCTCTATTATATATAACGAATGAATTTAAAAAATCGGACACCTTTTTGCTATTTATTTACAAGTTTTATTATATTTTCTTTTTTTACAACAGAAATAGGATAAAGAACTTTAACTGCTTCTAAAAAATCATCGAATTGATTACTTTTAAATTTTCCAGTTATTTTCAATTGAGACAAAGAATATGTATCAAAAATAATCTTTTTATTTGTATATTTTTCAAAAACCAAAAATGCTTTTTCTAAAGTATCATTTTTAAAGTATATTAAATCATTTTTCCAGCTTGCAATATCATTTATTTTAATTTTTCCAAATTCTATAATTCTTCCCTGTTTATCTATTTTATAGTGATCTGCTTTTTTTAACACTATCAGATCTTTTTTATCTTCTTTCTTATTATTAGAAAGATAACTTATCTTAACACTACCTTCTACCACATTAACAGTAGTAATTCCAGATAAATTTATAACTTCAAACTTTGTTCCCAAAACTTCAATCATTATATTCTCTGTTTTAATTTGAAATGGTCTTTTATTATCTTTTGCAACAGAAAAAAGAGCCTTCCCTTTTGTAAAACGAATTTTTCTTTTATCTTTTTTATACTCAATTTGAATATTTGAATTTGTGTCTAAATCTATTATTGAATTATCTAAAAGTGAAATTTTTAATATCTTTTTATCTAATGATGTATATTCTTTTGAAAATACTTTATTATCATACTTGTTATATAAAAATGAAATACAAAATAACATAATAATTGAAGCAACAAGATATTTACTTTTATTAAAAAAAGATACTGATTTAGTCTCTTTTTCAATTTGAAATTCAATATCATTTATAAACTTTTTATCTAAAGTCAAGTACTCATTCATTAATAATTTATTTTGTTCAAAAGCTTTTTGATGATTTATATTTTTTATCCATTTTTTAAATTGGGCTTCTTCGTTTTGTGTTAAACCTTCTCTATCTTTTATCAACCATGATATTGCTTTTTTATTTATTTCATCTTTTAAATTCATTAATCATCTTTCATCATGTCTGATTTGATTTTTAACATAGATCTTGTAATATTTTTCTCCACTGCATTTGTACTTATTCCCATTATTTCTGAAATTTCTTTTCTACTATATCCTTTGTAAACAAATAGTACAAAAGCTTGTCGATTTCTTTTGGAAAGAGTTTCAAGAGATTTTTTTAATTTTTCTTCTCTGCTTTCATGAGTAATTATTTCATCTGCGCTTTTTATCTCTGAATTACCATGTTTTTCTTCTTCATATTCTGTAAAAACTATTTTTTCATTTCTTCTAATTTTATCAACTACAAGATTGTATGCAATTTTATATAGGTAAGCTTTTTGTATTGTTTTTTTTGTTTTTTTATCAATTTCTATTGCTTTTACATAAGTTTCTTGAGTCAAGTCTTTTGTCAAGTCTTCGTCTTTGATTAGTTTTTTAATATAATGTGAGATTTCTTTATAATATTCTAGCATTAGATGAATTTCCATAATAGAAAAAGATAAAATACTTTTCTATTAAAAAAAGTATTTTATTCTTCAATTTCAAAAGACAAAGTTGCAACATTGGTCACTTTGTCGCATATGTTTTTATCTTTTAATTCTTTTTCCAAAACAACTTTTACTAACCATTTTCCACCTCTTAGTGGTAAAATTTCTGTAATTCCCTTCTCATTAGTTTCACCATAATACGCATACTTGTCTTCTAAGTATCCTTCAAGTGTAGCTTTTACTACAGTATTTGACAAAGGCTTATTATTAAAAAATACCTTTACTTTAAATGGCTTTAAACTTTTGAAATCTTTGGGATTTGACAGAGGGACAATCTCAAGTGTATGTCCAATTGGCTTATAAATAATTTCACTATCTATATTACCTATTGAAAAAATGTTTTTTGCTTCCATATGAGATTGTTGACAAAATACAGCTTTTGTATCTATCTGATTTTTAGCTTTACCTTTAAACCATTTACCTTCTTCGTCTTTAGTCCAGTATGTGGGTTTGTAAGTACCTGATAAAATATAAGAACCATTTTTTAATTTTTTATTTAGGTCATATATATAATTTACTTTTGAATTTTTTGTTAATGTAAGATTGGTATCATTACCTAATAATTTCAAAGGTTCAAAAAGGTCTAATCTATTTTCTTTAATCTTTTCAGGATGAGGATAAATTTCTCCATATCCTATTTTAGGCTCTATAATATTTTTTTTCTTAGCATCTACCCAAAATTCATGAGCTCCTAAATTCATAACTATCCATATATTACAACTTAATAATATTAATTTAATCTTCATAAATATCCTTATGATAATGATTTTCATAATTATATTTACTTTATATTAATTCTCCATTAAAGTTTTGTTCAATTACTTATAGCTTAATTATTTATATATTTAAATTTTTTATTCACTTTTATTTAATCAAAACTTGGATAGACTATTTATCAAAATTTATAATAGGAAAAATCAGATGACAGAAGCAAAATACATCTGGATGGATGGTAAGTTTGTTGATTGGCATGATGCAAAAGTTCATGTATTAAGCCACACTTTACACTATGGAAATGGTGCAATTGAAGGTACAAAGGCATATAAAACTGTTGATGGAAGATGTGCTATTTTCAAATTAAAAGAACACACAAAAAGATTATTGAACTCTTCAAAAATGACATTAATGGATGTGCCATTTAGTGAAGAGGAGTTAAACAAAGCACAAGTTGAATTATTACAAAAAAATGAATTAAAAGAAGGTGCATATATTAGACCTTTGGTTTATTTAGGATATGGAGTTATGGGACTTTACCATAAAGAAGCTCCGGTAAATGTATCTATTTCTGCTTGGGAATGGGGTGCATATTTAGGAGAAGAAGGTCTTAAAAAAGGTGTTAGAGTTAAAATAACATCAATGACAAGAACTCCAAATACTTCAGGTATGGGAAAAGCAAAAGCAGTTGCTAATTATCTAAACTCTCAAATGGCAAAATATGAAGCAGTTGAAGCTGGATATGATGAAGCACTTTTAAGAGATGACCAAGGTTATATTGCTGAGGCATCTGGGGCTTGTTTCTTTATTGTAAGAGATGGTGTAATTATTACTCCTCCAAATGACACTTCTTTAGAATCTATTACACAAGCTACTGTTATTGACCTAGCACAAGATTTAGGTTATAAAGTAGAAAGAAGAAGAATTACAAGAGAAGAGATCTATATTGCAGATGAAGCATTTTTCACAGGAACGGCTGTGGAAGTAACACCAATTAGAGAAGTTGATGCAAGAATTATAGGAGCTGGAGAGAGAGGTCCTATAACAGAAAAACTTCAAAGTGGATATTTTGATATTGTTCAAGGTAAAAATGAAAAGTATGCTAAATATTTAACATATATTAACTAAGTAGAATTTTCTACTTAGTTGAAATACAAAAGATAAAACATAGTAGTTTTATCTTTTGTGTTTCATAAAATGGAGCAAAGAAATTTAAAAATATTTAAGGATATTAATGCCAATAGATAATGATTATTTTAAAAATAGACAACAAAACAAAAACAGCGGTGGGGGCTCTAATGGGGGAGGTTATCAACCTCCTTTTGAGCCACCTGAATTCTTTAAAAACTTTGGGAAAAAAGCAGGTTTCATTTATGCAATTATAATTGTAGTAATTATGTTATTTGTATTTAGACCCTTTATAATTATTGAATCAGGACAAGTAGGTATTAAAGTAACTGCTGGTAAATATGAAAGTATGCCTTTAAATCCAGGTTTTCATCTTTATATTCCTGTTATCCAAAAAGTAATTGTAATAGACACAAAAGTTAGGCTTATTAACTATAGTAGTGTTGAGCAAATGGGTGGTTATGATTCAGGTATTAAACTAAATCCTGCAATTAATATTCTTGATGCAAGAGGATTACCTGTGTCTATTGAACTAACTGTTCAGTATAGACTTACTGCTGATGGGGCTCCAACTACAATTGCTAACTGGGGTCTTTCTTGGGAAGAAAAAATTATCAACCCAGTTGTTAGAGATATAGTTAGAAATGTTGTTGGAACATATACAGCTGAAGAATTACCAACGAAAAGAAATGAAATAGCTGTTAAAATCGAAGATGGTATTAGAGCGAATATTGAGAAACTTGAAGGTAAACCTGTTTCACTTTTATCAGTTCAATTAAGAGAAATTGGTCTTCCTCCTAAGATTAAAGAACAAATTGAAAGAGTTCAAATTGCAAATCAAGAATCTGAAAGAGTTAAATATGAAGTTCAAAGAACTAAACAAGAAGCTGAGAAAAGAGCAGCAAAAGCAACTGGAGATGCAGAAGCGAATAGAATTGAAGCAAAAGGTAGAGCAGACGCTGTAACTATTGAAGCTAAAGCACAAGCAGCAGCAAATAAAGCTATCGCTGAGTCTTTAACTTCAAATCTACTTAAAATGCAACAAATTCAAGTTCAAGGGAAATTTAATGACGCGCTTAGAGAAAATAAAGACGCTAAGATTTTCTTAACTCCTGGTGGTTCTACTCCAAATATTTGGGTAGATACTAAAGATAGAGCTATTAATTCTGCAATAAACAAGTAATTTTATAAAGAGTAGATTTCTACTCTTTATATTTAAATACACATGTTATATAAAATATTTATATCAATCTTTATTCTGTTAAATTCTATAGTTTTATTAGAAGCAAAAGATCCAAAAAATAATATTGATTTAAATAATCTTAAATTAGTAAATCCAAGTAAAGAGCCAAAACTAAAAACTAAAAAAGATTATCAAAAAAAAGAGGATTTATTGACTAAACCAATAAATAAAAAAGTTGATTTAACTCCTAAAAATAAAGATAAAATAAAAATAGATGGCAATGTTGATGTAAATACAGAAGAAAGATCTATTGATGGTGTAAAAATTAATTTAGGCAAAAATTTTTAAGGTAAGAATATGAATAATATAGAAAATATTGCATGGGAAAAGATGGATGGTTTAATTCCTGTTATTACACAAGATTCAATAACAAATGAAGTTTTGATGTTAGCTTATATGGATAAAGAGGCTTTATCTCTAACTCTTACAACTAGATATGCGCACTACTTTTCAAGAAGTAAACAAAGAATTTGGAAAAAAGGTGAAGAGTCTGGTCATACACAAAAAATGGTAGAAATAATGCTTGATTGTGATAATGATACAATATTGATAAAAGTTATACAAGAAGGTGTAGCTTGCCATACAGGTAGAAAATCATGCTTCTTTACAAATTTAGAAACAAATGAAATTATTAGCGATATAGAAGTTAATACAACTAATAAATACTCTATTTTAGATAATTTATTTCATGTTATACAAGATAGAAAAAATGATGACCCTAAAAAATCTTATACATCTAAACTATTAAATGGCAAAGAAAACTCTATGCTTAAAAAAATTGTTGAAGAAGCAGGTGAATTTACTTTTGCAGTTAAAGATGATAACAGTGAAGAAATGATTTATGAAGCAGCAGACTTAGTTTACCATACAATGGTTGCATTAGCAAGCAAAAACATATCTCCTGATAGAATTAAACAAGAATTAGCAAGAAGATTTGGAATGTCAGGAATTGACGAAAAAAATTCAAGAAAAGAAGAGTAGTCTCTACTCTTTATTTCGTATAAAATACTTTACAACAAAACTTAATGCCATAAATATTATTAACCCAATTCCTACAAGAATCCCAATTTTATCTAAATACATTTTGTATCCTTTATATAAATATCCTAATTGTATAACAAGAAAGAAAATAAATCAACTTAATATAGTGTTATAAACAAATATAAGAGCTTCTAAATAAGAAAGATAGAATAATTTAATATCAAACTACGATATAAAGAAAAAAGCATAAGAGGAGAGAATAGAATAAAAGAAATAAATTCTGATAAAAGTAATAGAAAATAATATCAAAAAATCCTGTTAGAAGAAATAAATAACAGTAAAAAAAGGTGCAAAAAAAAAGCTCAGTGCTAAAAAGACGATGTCTAAATAGAACTAAGCTTAAATAAAAACTCAAGAGTTGGCGACGACTTACGTTTCCACAAGGGGACCCTGCAGTATTATCAGCGATGAAGTGCTTGACTTCCGGGTTCGGAATGGAGCCGGGTATTTCCACTTCTCAATAATCACCAAC